>CASFZT010000060.1 GCA_949299215.1 uncultured Ruminococcus sp. | reverse complement strand
CGGATGGATTTGAAATAAATATTGTTATCACATCAGACGACTCAGCTTATATAAATTTTATTATAGCACAGGTATCGAGCTAATTCAATTACAATTTAATTACAACTGACGGAGGATAATTTAGGCGGAGCTTATATCCGACCGATTTTCTTTGCTGATGTTTTCCTTATAATGACGGGGCAAGCCCCTTATTGAAAGGGTTATGTGGACTGCTTAGTTTGTATTGGTTTGCATATACGGCTTTGCACGAAATCTGCTTGCATATTTTTCGTCATATCTCAAAAAATTTCTTGATATGCGACAGTATGCCTGCAAAATTTTTGCAAATCTGCCGAAAAATCTGACGCCGCATCTTTCGCACAAGCTCTGTGCGGCATTGCCTAAATATTATCAAATCGGGGGTCGCACTTACTTTTGCATTTGACCTCTGCGCAATTTGCTTTTTTCTGCGGTTTTATCTTTACAAATCAAATGAATGGTGATATAATAATATATGTATATTTTTGAAAAAGGAAGTTTTTATAATGCCCGTTAAAGTTGGAATGGTATCGCTTGGCTGCAATAAAAATCAGGTGGACGCCGAAAGAATGTTGTATGATATAAATAAAGCGGGATATCAGCTTGTTGCGGACGCCGCACTTGCGGATATCGCCATAATAAACACCTGCGGTTTTATCGAAAGTGCTAAGCAGGAGGCAATTGAAACGATTCTTGAATTTGCACAGCTTAAAAAGGAAGGCAGGATAAAGAAAATCATCATCACAGGCTGTCTTACCGAGCGTTATCGTGAAGAGGTATCCGAGCTTATCCCCGAGGCGGATGCCGTTGTCGGAATAGGCTCAAACAAGGATATAAAAAAGATAATCGAGAGAGTGCTTGCAAATCAGACCGTACAGGCGTTCGGTGAAAAGACTGACCTGCCGCTTACGGGAAAAAGAATACGCACTACGCTTCCGTTCTACTCATATCTTAAAATTGCGGAGGGCTGCAGCAACTGCTGTTCCTATTGTGCTATACCCATGATACGGGGTAAATTCCGCAGCGTTCCGATGGAGGAACTTATTGAAGAAGCAAAACGGCTTGTGGATATGGGTGTGCGTGAGCTTAATGTGATTGCACAGGACACCACACGCTACGGCGAGGATATTTATGGCGAGGGACGTTTGCCCGAGCTTCTCGAGGAGCTTTGCAGGATAGAAAATCTCACATGGATAAGAGTTCTTTACTGTTACCCCGAAAGAATAACGGACAAGCTTCTTGATGTTATTGCAAAGCAGGACAAGATAGTAAAATATATAGATATGCCTATCCAGCATTGCGACGGTGACATACTCAAAAAGATGAACCGTCCCGGTGATGAAAAATTCCTGCGTGAGCTTGTGGAAAAGATAAGGGAAAAGGTGCCGGGTGTGGTTTTGCGCACAACGCTTATCACAGGCTTCCCGACGGAGAGCGAGGAGCAGTTTAACGCTCTTGCGGAATTTGTAAAGGATGTTAGGTTTGACCGTCTTGGCTGCTTTGCATATTCCGAGGAAGAGGGTACAAAGGCTGCACAGATGGACGGACAGGTCGATGAGGAAACAAGACAGCACCGTGCGGATATAATAATGGAGCAGCAGCAGTTTATAATGGCGCAGAAAAATTCCGAGATGCAGGGCAAGACAATAACCGTTGTAACGGAGGGCTTTGACAGATATGGCGAATGCTATTTCGGAAGAAGCGCAGCCGACGCTCCCGACATTGACGGAAAGATATTCTTCACATCTCCCGGACGAAAGCTTGTGCCGGGCAAATTTGTACCGGTGAAGATAAACGATATGCTGGATTACGATTTGATAGGAGAGGTTACAGATGAATCTGCCGAATAAGCTTACGGTTTTGAGAGTTATACTTGTACCGTTCTATATGTTTTTTATGCTGACGGATTTTATACCGTACAGCAAAATAATTGCGCTTGCGATATTTGCAGCGGCATCGATAACGGACGCACTTGACGGACATATTGCAAGGAGCAGGGGACTTGTTACGACGTTCGGAAAATTTCTTGATCCGCTTGCGGATAAGGTACTGGTAATATCAGCACTTATATGCATGACGGAGCTTGGACTTGTCGGTGCTGTGCCGGTAATAATCATAACAGCGAGAGAGTTTATGGTATCGGGGTTAAGACTTGTTACGGCAAACGAGGGTATTGTCGTTGCGGCAGGCATATGGGGCAAGCTTAAAACTGCGTTTACCATGGCTGCGATAGTTGTTATAATGTTTGGTATGTGTCTTGGCTTTGAAGAGGGCAGCGTGGGTGCTGCAATATTTAACATAGCGGATAATCTGCTCATATGGATAGCGGCGGTACTGACGGTTATATCCGGCGGAGTATATTTGAAAGGCTACTGGAAGTATATTGACACGGATAAATAAGCTTAAGGCAATACCGCACAAATCCCGCTTGACGCCTTTGCACAAAATCTGACTTCGCATTGCGGTATTGCCTTAAAGAGGAACGTCTGCACGTTCCTCTTTTGCATATTCCGTCAGTCTGCAATTGTGAACACTCAAAAAACAAATTGTATTTTTGTCTGTATACATATGGATATTGCTGAAAATATTTTACAACGATTGTGAATTTAAATATGTTAAAATATATATGACACATGCAAAAATGAATATTTTATAAGTTTTTTTACGTTTTTAAAGGGTTATTTTATTAAATTTACAAACAGGACATATTTAATAGTGCGAATATTCACAGATGTAGCTGTGCTATTTGCTATAATTAATAATAATTAAGGATATTGGTAAATGAAACGTGATTTTTCTTTGGCGCATATGTAAAGCACCGGAAAATATCGGCGTGTTCTTGGTTTAAGGAAACAAAAATTATGACAGGAGGATGAAATTATGTCACTCGGAAAAGTTTTGGTTGTCGATGACGATAACAACATTTGTGAATTGTTAAAGCTTTATCTTGAAAAAGATGGCTATGGTGTAATTGTATCTCATGACGGCGAGGAGGCTATTATCAAATTTAATGCCCTTAAGCCCGATATCGTACTGCTTGATATCATGCTCCCTGAGCTTGATGGCTGGCAGGTGTGCCGTGAGATCAGAAAAAAATCCAATGTGCCTATCATTATGATAACCGCAAAGAGCGAGACTTTCGATAAGGTTCTCGGTCTTGAGCTGGGTGCGGATGACTATATCGTAAAGCCGTTTGATACCAAGGAGGTAATTGCAAGAATCAAGGCTATCTCCAGACGTATCGGTCAGAGCAATACCGAAACGGAAGTCAAGGAAGTACGCTATGACAAGCTTATTGTCAATATGACCCGTTATGAGCTCAGAGTTGACGGCAAGGTCCAGGATACTCCGCCTAAGGAGTTGGAGCTTCTTTTTTATCTTGCTTCCAATCCTAACAGAGTTTATACTCGTGACCAGCTTCTTGATGAAGTATGGGGATTTGAATATTACGGAGACTCCAGAACTATCGACGTTCACATCAAGCGTCTCCGTGAAAAGCTGGAGGGCGTTTCGGATAAGTGGGCACTCAAGACCGTGTGGGGTGTAGGCTACAAGTTCGAAGCAGAAGAAGAAGAAAATGCATAAAAGTGTATTCTCTGAATACTTTCTTCTGTGTGCAACAATAATCTCCTGCGCTATGATATGTAGTGCGGCACTTATGATACTGATTTCCACCGAGTTCTATAAGAACGAAAAAAAGGAGTCTATTATAAATGCGACTAACGAAGTCATAGCAACTACAAAGCTGAGCATCGCTTCCAACGGAAGTGTCGATACGGCTTTTTTGAAGAATGTTTATCTCAATATTGCGGATACTTCCGGCATTGATTTTACATTGACTGATGCAAACGGCGGTGCTTTGGTTTGTTCCGAAGCACCGCCTTGTTCTCATGCAGAAAGAAATATCGGAGAAGAATTGCTGAACGGTATAACCGAAGACGGTTTTTATGATGTGAGCACGCTTGACCATTTTTATGATGAGGCATACTTCAATCTTGCATACCGTCTTAACGAAAATGGCACGGTGTGCTATCTTTTTGCGAGAGAACCTATTGATTCATTGAGGAACTATCTTTCAAAGCTTGTTTTTGCGATAATTATTGTAATGCTTGTTATACTTGCAGTTGTTTTTTTTGCTTTGTATGCAGCAACAAGACGTCTTATTGCGCCTATAAGGGATATGACGCTTGCCGCAAAGCGGTTTGGCGAGGGTGATTTTTCACATAAGCTTTATGCCCCCGATGAGAATGAACTGGGATTTTTGGCAAATTCCATGAATGAAATGGCAAGCTCGCTTGAGGCTATCGAGGAGAATAGAAAAAGCTTTATTTCAAATGTGTCGCATGAGTTAAGAACACCTATGACTACTATCGGCGGATTTGTGGACGGCGTACTTGACGGCACGATACCTCCCGAAAAGCACAGGCATTATCTGAGCATAGTTTCGCAGGAAATAGACCGTCTTGCAAGACTGGTGCGCTCCATGCTCAATATTTCTAAATACGAAGCGGGCGAAATGGAGCTTTCTACCGAAAATTTCGATCTTATGCCTATTGTTGTGCGGACGGTGCTGCTTTTTGAAAAGCGCATTGATGCAAAGCACGTAGAGATACGTGGTATTGACAGAGGCAGGTTCATGCTTGACGCAGACCCCGATCTTACGCAGCAGGTGATATATAATCTTGTCGAAAATGCCGTAAAATTCGTAAATGAGGGCGGTTACATCGCCTTTGAGTTCAGCGAAGGGGAAAACGGCATGAATAAGGTGAGCATTAAAAACAGCGGCGAGGGTCTTAAAGCAAACGAGATATCAAAGGTGTTCGACCGTTTCTACAAAGCGGACGCATCGCGCGGAATTGACAAGACAGGTGTTGGTCTGGGACTTTCCATTGTGCGTTCAATCATAAAGCTGCATGAAGGTACGATACTTGTACGAAGCGAGCCGAATGAATATGTTGAATTTGAATTTACAATGAAAGCAGGAGCACGCAAAGCTTCCGAAAATTAGCAAACAAAGGGGTGCTTTGGGGTATACCCGAATATACCCGAAGCGCCTTTTTGTTTTGTCGGAGAATAAGCTTGGAAACAAGTTTTTAATCTGTGGACATTGTGCTTTTCGGACTGATGTCTGAAATTTTGCTTTGCAAAACTACCCAAAACGTCGATAGAGAGGAGGACACATGCTTCTGATGAAGTATGGTCATATAAATGGACAATAATTTAAACAATGAGGAAAAGCTTCCTCTTACGGAAACACCCAATACCGCACAGGCGGCTGCTGATGGCAATGCAGGTAATGTGTAATGTCGATACGGCAGATGTGCAAAGCGGCGTTAATCCTTATACTGCACCGAATGTGCAGAATGTATATAATATGCCCGGTACAAGACAGGTGCCGCCCGGAACTTATAATATCCCCGGCCGGCAGACATATAATATGCCCGGAGGTCAGGGAAATGCATATGCGCAGAATACACCGCAGGGAGTGTATAATAATGCATCAAACAGTCAGCAGATGCCGCCGCCCGTGCCGCAGCAGAATATGCAGGTACCAAAGGAAAAGAGTCTTTCAAAGGGCTGGATAATCGGTATTGTAATATTTATTGTGCTGATGTTCTGTATCACCATATTATTAAGTGCAGTCATTCTGAAAAATGAGAATGCAGGCGAAACGAACAATACCGATGGTTCGTTTAACATTGACAAACATACGGTCGTTGATATAACTATACCTACAAACAAAAAGCCTGTTATTGAGCCGAAATATTATGAAGATGAAAGCACCGGACTTCTTACCTCGGAGGGCGTTGCTCAGAAGGTGATGCCGTCGCAGGTCCTTGTCGGTGTTTATTCGGAAGTGCCATATCGTATAAACAGTTGGGGTTCGGGAATAATCCTCACATCGGACGGATATATACTTACAAATGCACACGTTGTAGACGGCGGAAACAAATTTAAGGTAACACTTAATGACGGTACTCAGAAAACGGCGGAGCTTATCGGCATAGACAGACTTAATGACATTGCCGTTGTGAAGATAGACGCAAAGGATCTTATACCTGCTGAAATAGGTGATTCAGACAGCGTTGTGCTCGGAGAAGAGGTTGCCGTAATAGGTACTGCAAGCGACCTTGAAAATTCCATATCATTCGGACATATAAGCGGACTTGACAGAGAAATAATGACCGACTATGAAGCCAGCGGAATTCTTAACTGCATACAGACCGACGCTGCTCTTAACCCCGGAAACTCGGGCGGTGCGCTTGTGAATATGTACGGACAGGTAATAGGACTTTCGGTTGCGGGGGAGTCACCCGAATATTTTGACGGTATAGGCTTTGCAATTGAGATAAACGATGTTATCCCGATAGCGGAAAGTCTTATTGAGGAGGGTTATGTTCCGGGAAGAGCAAGGCTGGGAATCACATTTTTTGCGATAGATGCGGAAACAGCAATGGAGTATGATATTCCGTTCGGACTTTGCATACAGGAAATAGACCCGGAATGTGATATTGCAAATCACGGACTGCAAAAGTATGATATTATCACAAAGATGGACGGTGTTGAGGTTCACGATTCTGCGGCGGCTTTTGAAGTTCTGGGCGAAAAATCCGCAGGGGATACCATAACGCTTACCATATACAGAAAGACCATAACGGACGAAGAGCTTGAATTTGAAGTAGAGGTAAAGCTTGAACAGAAGTATGATTTTTCAGAATAAATAGGGCTGGGATATATATGCTTGGAGCAATAACGGGAGATATTGTCGGCTCGATATATGAGTGGCACAATATAAAGACAAAGGATTTTCCTCTTTTCGGAGAAGGGTGTCATTTTACCGATGATACGGTAATGACCTGCGCTGCTGCGGAGGCGATCATGAACGGCGGCAGGACGGACGATTTTATATCTTCCATGAAAAAATACGGAAATATGTATCTGAATGCAGGGTACGGCAGTTCATTCGCAAGATGGCTTGTTTCCGAAAGCAGTAAACCGTATAACAGCTTTGGAAACGGTTCTGCCATGCGTGTTTCGCCTTGTGCTTGGATTGCAGACTGCAAACTATATGAAAAAACAGGTACTGTTCCGAAGCAGGCAGGCAGCTTAGCTGCGGTTTCAGCGTCCGTTACACATAATCATCCTGAGGGCATAAAGGGTGCAATGGCGGTTGCCGATGCAATATACCTCTGCCGATGCTGCCGCATGGGATATATAGACAAAGCGGAATATAAGGGTATCATAAAAGTGCATATAGAGAGCAGGTATAAATATGACCTTTCCAAAGCTCTTGACGAGATACGTCCGACATACAGCTTTGATGTGACCTGTCAGGGCAGTGTACCGCAGGCGATAACGGCATTTCTTGAAAGCATGGACTATGAGGACGCAATAAGAAACGCTATATCCATAGGCGGCGACAGCGACACGATAGCCGCAATAACGGGCGGAATTGCCGAAGCTGCATACGGTATACCGCAGGATATAAAGGAAAAGACGCTTTCTTATCTTCCCCGGCCTTTGCGTGATGTATATGACCGTTGGGTAAAGTTTCTTTCAAATTTCAATAATGGTGTTGCCCCGTCATTATAATTACATATAAAAACGCTCCCTGTCATTTATGTGAAGTAAATGACAGGGAGTTTTGTTTATTGGGATAAAAAATTGCCGCTTGTCACGTTAAATGACGGTACAAGGCCTTTATTGAAGTTTGATTATGCCTTAGCAGCGTTGAGCTTCTTAGCAAGCTGGGACTTCTTTCTTGCGGCGCAGTTCTTGTGCATGATGCCCTTAGCGCAAGCCTGGTCTACAGCCTTGATAGCAGCTCTTACAGCAGCCTCGGAGTTGTCAGCCTTAGCAGCTGTTGCAGCGTCAGCCTTCTTAAGAGTTGTCTTAAGCTCGGATTTGATCATCTTATTGCGGAGAGTTTTTGTTTCGATAACCTTAACTCTTTTCTTAGCGGATTTAATATTTGGCATTTCAAAATACCTCCCGATTTTAATAATAAATATTTTTGATTTTTTTGCAGATAATATAAATCGAATAAAGACCATGCTTTAAGCCTGCAAACCACTCTTTCGCAAACGGGAACGACCTGTTTTTAGGGAAAATGACTTCCGGACAAAAGATAGATATTGGCTTTATAAAAAAGCGTGACCTTTTAATATACAGCTCATACAAACCAAAGCAAAACCTGACACGGCGGTTTCATGTATTGGTTAATAAAATGTATCTGCGCCATAGCAGCACGACTGCCCTTGTCCGCAGATATATCTGCACAAGCTAACAAATATTTTAACATCTTTCCGCCAAAAATGCAATAGGCAATATAAAAAAACTTGTAAATTTATTATGTATGCTTTTAGTTAATATGTTATAAAGCAACAGAAAGGGTGTATTTTAAAATGTCGGTAAGAACAGACCTTGCAATTGAAATGGTAGACGAGGACGCAAAATCACTTCCAAAGGGGCTAAAACGCAGACTGCGAAAGAGCGATGCCTGCCTTATTACGGAAATTATTATAACCGAGGAGCTTGCAGGCAGGCGTATTGGAAAGACAAAGGGCAGATATATCACGATAGAAACGGATCGTCTTTCGGCAAGTCCTGAGGATTTTAACGAGCAGGCGTGCGATATTGCAAATGAGCTTATTTCCTTAAAAGGACAGGACAGAGTGAACGGCCTTATCGTGGGTCTTGGAAATTCGGACATAACCCCCGATGCTTTGGGACCTATGGTCGTTTCGCATATCATAGCGACAAGGCATCTGAAAAACGAACTGCCGCACGGTCATGAGCTTTCGGGACTTAATCCCGTTTCGGCTATTGCGCCCGGTGTTCTCGGTCAGACGGGAATGGAAGCGGCTGAAGTTATCAAAGCGGTATGCGAGCATATAAAGCCAGATTATGTTTTTGTTATAGACGCTCTTGCCTGCTCGGATATTTCAAGGCTGGGAACTACCATTCAGCTTACCGACACGGGTATTTCTCCCGGCTCGGGCGTTCAGAACAGGCGAAAGGAGCTTTCACGCATCACGCTTGACATTCCCGTTATTGCAATAGGCGTTCCTACCGTTGTCGATATGCATACCATAGTTGAAAATATAACGGGACATATGCCTGACAAGCATCTTCCGAATATGATGGTAACTCCCCGTGATATCGATGAGCTTGTACAGCGCACGGCAAAGCTGCTTGCATATGCCATAAACAAAGCCGCACAGCCGTCACTGTCAATTGAGGATATAGCGGCATTATCTTAAACCTTCTTTCATATAATTAAAATATATGAAAGGGGAGCGGTATATATGAGAAAAGCACATCTTAAGCGTAATGCCGTTACGGCAGCAGCGGCGGCAGTTATGTCACCGCTTATGATAGCCTCGTTTTATGCCGTCATGCCGTCTGCAAAGGACTGCATAATCCATGCTGCGGATATCTCTGCACGGCTTGCGACAGGTGTGCCGGGAAAAAATATCGCATATACGGAGGATACGGACGATACGGACGATACAGACGATACAGTGGAAGAAACGGCTGCGGACAAGCAGGCATATATCTCCTTTGACGACAGCTATATGCTTTCCTGCGGCGAGCTTGAGATACCCTCATCGGAAAACGAGGAGCTTGCCGTTCCGGAGGATAAGGAAGAGGGCGCAGAGCCATATCCCGAAAGCCTTGAAAACTGCGACGGTGTTATATCCGCAATGACATACGGCTTTTATAACGGCACGGACTATATAAATCTTGAAAACGGACAGATACGCAACGTGACGAGTGTATCAAATGATATTCTTGAAAACGAAATAGGCAAGCCGCTTGATTTTACGATAGAGAAAAACGGTCTGCCGCAGATACTTATCATGCACACGCACGAAACGGAAAGCTATGAACCATATTCAAGAAATTATTATGATGCGTCCTTTACATCACGAACAACCGACGACAGCAAAAATATGGCGGCGGTAGGCGAGGCAATAGCCGCAGAGCTTGAAGCGGCAGGCATAGGCGTTATACATGATGTCACAAAGCATGACTATCCATCGTATAACGATTCATATACACGCAGCCGCAAGACCGTACAGGACATACTCCGTGAAAACCCATCCATAAAAATAGTTCTCGACATTCACCGTGACGCCATTGAGCGCACAGACGGCACAAGGATCGCTCCCGTAACGGAGATAGACGGAAAAAGAGCGGCACAGGTAATGATAATATGCGGCTGTGACGACGGAACTATGAATATGCCAAATCATATGAAAAACTTCCGCTTTGCCGCAGCGCTGCAGAATAAGCTTGAGGGTGACTATCCCACATTTACACGCCCCGTGCTTTTTGACTACCGCAAATATAATCAGGACCTTACAACAGGCTCTCTGCTCATTGAAGTGGGCGGTCACGCAAACAGCATTGACGAGGCAATATACAGTGGTACGCTTATCGGGCGTTCGCTTGCGGATATGTTCGGATAGAAAAAGAAAGGAGCTTTTTAAAATGAACGAGAGCAAAAAAACAAGGCGCAGAATATTCTGCACCTTGTATTATATCATATTAAGCATAGCCTTTATTTACGGCGTTGTCACCGTTCATATAAACTGCTACAACACCATGCACAGCGAGCCTATGGTAGTATTTGAAGTAAGCGATGACAGGATAATACTGCTTGGTCATGTCATAGAAAAATAAGCCTTACTTTCTTCTTGACTGGCTCTTGCGCTTATTGTCGACATTTTTCTTTATATCGCACATACGCTCCTCGGAATTTTGCTTGAATTTATTGAGCATATCCTCAAAAGCGGCTTCCGGAGTCATAGGCGCTTTTTCCTGCTGCGGCTTCTGTTGCTGGTCAAAGCGTTTTCCGCCGCTGTTGTTATTGTACGGACGTTTTCCACCGGGTTCTTTTTTAGGCTCGGCTGCTTTTTTTATGGAAAGAGAAATCTTACCGTCCTCACCGACCGACAAAACCTTTACCTTTACTGTCTGCCCCTCTGCAAGATGATCCTTGATCTCATTGACAAATGTGTTTGCGACCTCGCTGATATGTACCATTCCCGTTGTTCCCGGCTCAAGCTCAACAAATGCGCCGAACTTTGTGATGCCGGTAACCTTACCCTCGTAAATTTTTCCTACATCCAACTGCATAAAAAAGACTTAATTCCTCTCATAAAATTAATATTTTAAAGCCGTCTGCACGGACAATTTTATCCTACAAGCCAGCTTATTTACACCAGAGCGTGTTCACATTAAAGCCTAACACACATCTTTTTGGCAAATTTCGCCGACTTTTTCGTTGAAAATGTTTGAAACACGACAGTATGTCTTGCACATTTTCGCCTTGAATTTGACGAAATTATGCTCAAAAATCTGCATATTAGTTTTATGTGAGGACGCTCTAATTTCTTGTTGTGTCGTAAAAACGGCGTTCGTTCGGATAAGCATAACCGAGAATGTCAATGGCGAGCCTTTCCATATAAATACGCTCGTCCTCCTCGGAAAGAATGCTTGAATATTCCTCATTTATAATTTCAAGCTCGGCAGCCTTTGCGTTAAGCTCTGCCAGCTCCTGCTTTTTCTCAGCAATTTCCGCCTGTGAGGAGATAAAAGATATCAAAGAGGAAATAACTACGGCAAATCCTGCAAGGTAAAGTATAAACCGAAAAAGTGGACCGCCGTTTTTTTTGCGCATTTCCGCACTGCGTTCTTTTTCTCTTTGCTTTACGTATTTTGTATAAGCCTTACCCATGCTGCCGCCTCCTCCTTCCTCTTTTAACTAACGTTGTCTTTATATTATACACTACACGGCTTATGTTTTTCAAGAGGTTACAAAGGATTTGCGGTTTGTTTTTTTAATTTTCATAACTATGCACAAATATGTTATTTTCTTTTTGGATAAATTCCTTTTGCTATTTTTACAAATTGTGCAGAAATCAAAGAATATACTTTCCGTAAACCTGTATACAGAAAGGAAAATATTGTACGAAGTATGCCTATAATAAAATTTCCTAAGCTTGCAATATAAAGCACAAACCCCAGACACGCTCCGATGATGCAGAAAAGACGTATCTCCGCACGGCAGAACACTACCGCAAAAAGAAAAAGTGCCGCACCTGCGCAAAGCGTGAACACGGTATCCCCGACAAGAACGGCAGCAAATTTTTTTGTAAACGGAAATACTATCCGTACGGCTCTGAACACATCATATAAGATGCCAAGTCCCGCACCGAGCGCTACCGAAAGAAAAAACTGCGCTGTCTGCTCGGATACGCTGAAAAAGGTCTCAAGCTCCAAAGCGCATCACCTCTATCTGAAAAGTCTGCCGATAAAATTGAGCGGCGACTGTCTGTCCTCATCTCCGTAAATGACTGCGTCTATATTTCCCTCTATGTTCATTTCTCCCGATGTGACCGATATGTCGTTTACGTGAAGATCACTGCCCTTTATCGTAAGCTCGCCCATTGTCGTATAAAGCAAAACGGTATTTTCGTCAAACCTATCAACGTCCGTCACTCCCGATACGGACATTTTGTTTCTGTTTTCGATTATTATGCTGTGTGGCTTGCGGCTTGTATTTTTTTCCTCCATATTAAACGCTCCTTTGCATATTGTGCTGTTCAATTATATGCCCGTGCGGTGCGTATTAGTCCATATGGAATAAAAAAATCAAAGCCGGCGGAACTATATCTTTCTTCGCCGGCTCTGATTTTATAACTTAGACAAGATGTCCCCCGCCTCTAAGGCGGCGGGTTCCATATTCAGTTTCAGTTGGGATTCAATCCCCAACTGAAACTTCATCGCAGCTTCGCTGCGGCTTGTCACGTTAAATGACGGGGCAAGCCCCTTATTGAAAAGTCTGTCTTTCTCAGTTCAATACGTAAACATTTACCTGCTTTGCGCCCCATTCGCAGGAAGCCTCATAGCTTTCCATAAACAGGTCCACAAGGCACACGCCCTCAAGAAGTCCCGTTCCTGTATCTGCGGCAATTGCATAACCGTATATATGCTTTCCGTCCGTGGAAGCGATATAAAGCTCTGTGCCGTAGGGGATAAGCGATGGGTCAACAGCAACATATCCCACCTTAACGGTTCTTCCGGAAGCGGTCTTTGCTGTCGGTTTTGCGCTGTATGCACAGGCTTTGCCCGTGTAAACGGCAGTATATGATGTAGGAGCGCCGTTTTCGTCAAGTGCAAGATAATCCGGTACTTCAAGCTGTGAAATACTCATTTCCTGAATTGGGTTTACCTCACTTGTGCCAAGCACGATGACCTCGTTGACAGGTTCTTCGGTGACTTCGGTGCTTACCACCTGTGAAGATGTAAGCCTTCCGTCAACGTATACATGATGCACAAGTTTTTCAAGCTCACCCTCTTCTCCGTCAACAACGACCTCACTGTATCCGAGAAAGTAATCATCATCCTCCTGATACTGTGTGGCATATTCGATAGTTTCAAGGCGTACTTCCTCGATAATATCTACTCTGTTTATACTGATTGAGGTGCGGCGGTTAAGCGGCTCGTTAAGACCTATGTTTATAAGGTCGTTATCGTCGACTTTGATGCCGGCTGCATTTATAGCGTCTGCAACGGTACCCGTTGCCTTTACGGAATATGTCTGACCGTCCGCATTTACTGTTACGTTGTAGTAGGGGTGCGGATTTACGGTTATGACCTTATTCGATGCGGAAACACTGTTTGTCATTCCGATAAAGTCGATCTTTGAGATTTTGCCGTTATTTCTTACTACTGCGATGGTCAGTATGCTCAGAAGCAAAATTACCGTTATGGCAGCAGCAGAGAGTATTATTTTATTTTTCTTTACATCCTGCATTTTTCTGCCCGGAAATTTAATGTATCTGCTCATAATATCTCCTTTTCTTTTGGTTATAATTCGGTTACATAAAAACGTATACTGCGACTCACCTGTAACCGTTTTGTAACGTTATTTGAAATTATAATTTTAATTATGCTGTTTGTCAAAGTTTTTTTGCCCCCCAATTTTGTTGATTTTATACAAACGGCATTTAATTTTCGGAATTTGCAAACGGAGATTTTACAGATATTTCCGCGATATAGGTAATTTATGGGCGTAAACTTTATGCAAAATTTATAAAAATTCGGGTTTGCCTGCAAAACTCAATGGGAAATTGAGGGAATTATGCTAATTATGCCCTGTTTAATCAACATTTATACACAAAATGTTTTAATTTTTTTGGTGCAAATTATACTTATATTACAAATTGAGGATAAATTCAAGCATGTTGATTGTACAAAAAGTAAAAATGATAAAACACGCCAAAAGCAAGGCGGATTTTATGTCTGCCCAATTTTCCTGCTGACATTTTCCTCTTTAGGGATTATGCGGATTGTTTAGACTATGTGGTGGTACAAGCTGATGCCGCACTGTCTTATTGGCTTATTTTGTGTGCCGGCGGATTGCGTCTGTTTGCCAAAAAATAAACCCCTGCTTAAGGTGGGAGCCATATAGAAGTTTTTACGAAAATATGGTTAAGACAAACAGCAAGCTATTAAGGAAGCATCTCTGTTCCGTTTAGGAACAGAGATGCTGTTTCTTTTACTAGAGCATATTCACATTAAAGCCCAACACGCATCTTTTTGGCAAAGTTGAAAATGTTTGAAATACGACAGTATGTCTGCACATTTTCGCCTTGAATTTGACGAAATTATGCTCAAAAATCTGCATATTAGTTTTATGTGAACACACTCTAATCAATAATAATCAGATTGTCAATGTCAACACATCGGAAAGCTTTGTAAACGCTTATATGCTTCGGGATTTCTCTGCCGTTCTTTCATTGCATTTTCAATGTCAATGATGAGTGAAACTCTCTGAGTGCTTTCAATTTCAATACGCTTACCGCCAGTAATTCGGTTGCGGATTTGTTCTTCCGTGTAGTCTGCTCCAAGTGTTTTGGAACGGGTGAAGCGTTCCTGTCCTTCGGCACGGAAAGAAATATACTTACCTGATTTGATTTCGTATTTTTCTCTCTGCATAAGTAAAAGGAACTCGTCCCAATCCCTCGCCTTGATGATACAACGGTCGATATTCTGACGGAGCAAGGACTTCCAACTCTGCCCCTTTTTATCGAGCGAATGTTCATAATGGGACTTGCCCTTTTCCTTCGGATTTTCGATAATTGATAAATTATACTCCTTGCATAGCATATCGCTTGTGCGACGAATATAGTAATAGCTGTTTGGCGTAAGCTAAACACAATAATAAATAACCTCCTCGCATCGTTATCGCTCAGGCGTGAAACGGTGTGGGGAGGTTTTCTTTATCGGGCTGTACCCGTTTGTTCGGGAGGTCTCGGAGGTGTCCTCTGAGCAGGTATACCGTAAAGGAGAGCCTTGTGGCTATCCGTCGGTACTACCTGCCTATCGCACCACATTCACGATTGCCTTTAATTCAAGATTTACGATATGGGATGATAAATATGATGTAATATTGTTTTTTAAAGCATATGCTATCACTTTTTCTGCTGTCGGAATAGCGATAGCGATTTTTAAGCTTTTTATAGCGAAACCGCAAAAAATACAACGACTGCCTCGGTTGCAAAACGCATTCTAATTTTATTTGCTGTAAAAAGTGTGATTTATTTTCGAATTATCATTGCATATTTTGTAATTGTGTGTTATACTATACATAGAATACAAATCGGAGGTGCTTTTATGTATCGAATTGCTATTGAAAAGCTACTGAAATGGAAAGATAAAAAGAACCGTAAACCCTTGATAATTGAGGGAGCTCGTCAGGTTGGCAAAACTTGGCTTATGAAAGAATTCGGCGAAAAAGCGTATGCCAATACCGTATATATCAACTTCGACTCAAATTCTCAGATGGCAGAGCTGTTTGCGTCTGATTTGAATACCGACCGACTGATTATGGGTATAGAATTATACGCAGGCAGAAAAATCAATCCCGAAAACACTTTGCTGATTTTTGACGAAGTACAGGAAGTTCCGAGAGCGTTATCCTCGCTTAAATATTTTTATGAAAACGCACCGCAGTATCACATCGTTTGTGCAGGTTCTCTTTTAGGGATAGCCTTGCATCAGGGGACTTCATTCCCCGTCGGCAAAGTCGATTTCTTAAAGCTTTACCCCCTTTCTTTCAAGGAATTTCTTATGGCGACCGATAAAGAGCGTTTCGCAGAGTTGCTTGACAATCGGGATTTCGATATGATTACAAGCTTTAAACAGACATATATTGATGCTCTGAAGCACTATTACTTTGTTGGCGGTATGCCCGAAGCGGTGCAAAGCTTTGCGGATAACAAGGATTTCAACGAAGTCCGTGAAATTCAAAAGAGAATACTTTTGGCTTATGAACAGGACTTTTCAAAGCACGCTCCCAATGAGATTGTGCCGAAAATCCGTATGCTCTGGAACAGCATACCCTCTCAGCTTGCAAAAGAAAACAAAAAATTTATCTATGGGCTTGTGCGTGAGGGTGCCCGTGCGAAAGACTATGAAACCGCAATTATGTGGCTTTCCGACTGTGGTCTTGTCCACAAGGTAAGCAGAGTCAATGCGGCAGGCATCCCTCTCAAAGCCTATGAGGACTTAAAGGCATTTAAGCTGTTTTTGGTAGATGTAGGCTTGCTCGGCTGTATGACAGGACTTCGTCAGCGTACATTGCTTGACGGCAACGACCTTTTTGTCGAGTTCAAGGGTGCTTTAACAGAGCAGTATGTCTGTCAGCAGCTTAAAACCATTGAAGATTTGGGCGTTTACTATTATACAAATGACCGAGGCTCATGCGAAGTGGATTTTGTTGTTGATACAGGAAAGATGATTGTTCCCGTTGAAGTAAAGGCGGAGGTAAACCTGAAAGCCAAGAGCCTTAAAACCTATGCGGAGAAGTTCTCTCCCGAAATATCTGTTCGCACTTCTATGGCAGATTACAAAAAAGAGGAATGGCTTGTGAATTTGCCATTGTATGCGATAGAGCAGATTTCAAATATGAAGTAAATATAAAAAGTTGACCACTGTGCTACATTTTAAGAAAATTGTAGCACAGTGGTAAAGTGATAACCATCGCTTTTGTTATATTGCTTCCGAAAGGTCCTTTTTTATATTGAGCCAATGCACCTAATCTCGTCCACTCCCACCCCTGCGGAAGCTCAAACGGTATCTCATCCTCGATACATTTTACAGTCCCGTCGGCAAACTTCTCATAATGCAAATTATCCTCACCCTTGAAGATAACAGTATCATTCTTTATATCCTTTGCTTTCAGCTTGCCTTTCTTAACCATTTGCTGTTTTTGCTCTCGGATACGTTCAAGCAAAACAGAAGCAGGCTCGTCATTCGGGTCTTGTGGAACAAGCTTGCCACGGATAGCAAGGTCAAGGATTTTTTCTCTTAACGCTTTTGTGTCAACCATAAATCAATCCCTCCGAGAATTTCTTGGAGTTTAGACACAGCTTCGCCGATAGAAGTAGCTTTTTCCTGCATTTCTGCGAGCAATTCATTTACAGTACGGTCGTCCTTTTCTGCTAAATCAATCCACTTGAAATCAAGCTTCAGCTGGTCACGGGAATATACTTCATCGGCAGGAATTTACGCCATCTGCCGTTTGGATTTTCTTCGGAATAGGTCTGAACTCTGTCCTCGATATGTCCCGAACAATAGCAATTTACAAAATCGTCAAGGTGTTCTCGCATCATAGGCTTGGTTGCAAGGGTGTGTTTTACGCCTGTTCTGTAATCATAAACCCATATATTCTTGGTTCCCTCACCTTTTTCAAAGAAAAGAACATTGGTTTTAACGCCGTTTGCGTAGAATATGCCTGTCGGAAGTCTGAGGATAGTGTGTAAATTGAAATCTTTTAATAATTTTTCACGGACTTTTGCGGTTGCATTTCCGTCGGTCAGAACATTATCGGGCAAAACAACAGCAACTCTGCCACCTGTTTTAACGATAGACATAATATGCTGTAAGAAATTAACCTGATTATCCGAAGTCTTTACAAATTCAGGTCTGTTTGCAGATACCTCAACACTGCCTTGCGGTCTTGTGCCGAAGGGCGGATTTGCAAGGATAACATCGTACATTCTATCAGAAGTATCAAGCAACGAGTCCTGACACGCAATCGGGCTTTTTTCGATACCGATATCGTGCAGATACAAATTCATTGAAGCAAGAGTTACAACAAGCGGTGTATTGTCCGCACCGAAAAATGATTTCGTTGTATGCCGTATTCAGTGCGTCAATATCCTTTGATTTGTCACGGAGGGACGCCATAATTTCATCCCTGTCCGCATCGGCATAATCGGCGAGGGCATCCTTGAGATGGTTTGTGATTCCAACATATCGTTCCTTTATTATACCATATCCACATTAAAATTTCAATACATACCTGTTAGGTAAATCTCAAAGAAAGGAGGTCGAAAAATGGCAGGACAAGAGTTCAAAGCAACTTAAAGAAGCGTTTTGAAGAACACAAGGGATGGTGTTGTGGAGAAAAATCTTGTCAGCAATACTGCCGAGAAGAAATGAAAAACCTCGCTTAGATTTAAACCAAGCGAGGTTAAATTTTATTTTATAAATTCGCTTTTCAATAAAGGGTATGAATTTTAAACTGTGCAAATGCATTTTTTCTTAAAGTTTTGACGATAATATAATTGCAGCCAAACAAGGCAACGCTGAGGAGCGACCCGACGC
>CASFZT010000059.1 GCA_949299215.1 uncultured Ruminococcus sp. | reverse complement strand
TAGTCAGTGCAGTACGAATATACTCTGCCGAAATCTTATATTGATTAAACACAATTTTAAAGCCCTCGGAATCATTACACACAAAATTCCAATAATCCTGCCCGATATGATAATTCAGCAATATCGTTGCCTGTATTCTCCAATACATTTCCAAAAGAACTGTCAAAGCTTCTCACAAAGGCAGAATAAAACATGAATTCATCACCTAATTCCGAAATAAAGCAATTATTTTTTTCATATTAATTACTCCGGTATCAAGCGTTTTTTCTCTGTCATATCTGCTGAATAATCCATTTGCAAAATTCTTGATTGAAGCATCAACAACAACTTCTATTGATTTTTTCTTGCTGTTATCCTTAATTCACACTGCTTTCGTTTAAAATTGTGACAAAAATCTCATATCATTCTCATAAAGCAAACGCATATCATTTATCTGATAGCGTCCCATTGTGATACGTTCAAGACCCATACCAAATGCAAAGCCGCTGTAAACTTCGGGGTCTATTCCACAGCCCTCAAGCACTTTCGGGTGTACCATACCTGCTCCAAGAAGCTCAATATATCCTTCGTTCTTGCACAGAGAACAGCCTGAACCGTGACAGTTAAAGCACATAAGATCGACCTCTGCGGAGGGTTCCGTATACGGGAAATGATGTGGGCGGAGTCTTATCTGACAATCCTCACCGTAAATTCTCTTCATAAGCAGCTCAAGCGTACCGTTAAGGTCTGCCATTGTAATGCCCTTATCAACAACAAGTCCCTCTATCTGATGGAAAAGCGGAGAATGTGTTGCGTCTACCGTATCGGAACGATAAACTCTGCCGGGAGATATAATTCTGATAGGCGGCCTTTTATTCTCCATTGTACGTATCTGTACGGAGGATGTCTGTGTACGCAAAAGCACATTTTCATTTATATAGAATGTATCCTGAGTATCTCTTGCAGGGTGATGCTTCGGCATATTGAGCGCCTCAAAGCAGTAGTGGTCTGTTTCGACCTCAGGACCTTCTGCGATCTCAAAGCCCATTCCGAGGAATATTTCCTTTATATCGTTAAGAGTAACGGTAAGCGGATGAAGTTTGCCCATATCCTGCTTTTTGCCCGGAAGAGTAACGTCCACCGTTTCCTCAACAAGCTTTCTTGCGGATTCCTGTTCTTTAAGTATCTGCACACGGCTTGCGATTTTCTCCTCGATCGCTGCACGCACCGTATTTGCAAGCTGACCCATAACAGGTCTTTCCTCTGCGGAAAGAGAACCCATCTGCTTTAAGATAGCGGTAAGCTCTCCTTTTTTGCCGAGAAATTTAACACGCAGATTTTCAAGGACGTTAAGGTCCTCGCAACTGTCCAGCTCCTGCTCGGCAGCCTGTCTGATCTTTTCAAGCTGTTCTTTCATAAAATTAACCATTCCTTTCCATACTGTTAAAAATAAAAAAGGTCTTGTCCGACAAACAGGACAAGACAAAACTTGCTTATTACCACCTATTTTTCAAGGGACGATCATCCCCCGAACCTTAACGCAGTCCCCACGTTCATGCCTACTTGGAAAGATACGTACTCTTTGTATATACCTGTTACAGGTATATACAAGCCTACTGCATCTGCCGTTAAGCAAGACCACTCACAGGCGAAATTCACCGCTTTGATGTATAAGGATAATTTCAGCTGCATATCCTCTCTCTGATAATACATTTTATCCGCAGCAGTTACTGGACCCGGTCAATGTGTTTAAAGCTAATGTGATATGTACTATGTACTATTATATACAATAAAATAATAATTTGCAAGTATTTTTTTCTTGAATGAAATAAAATTTTATGATATAATATATTTTGTACAAAAAACATATTATTCAAGGAGGTCAAAATGGACATATTTGTGGAACAGCTTGTAAAAAAGCCTGCCGACGGAAAAACAATGGCACTTAAGATACTGATAGGCTTTCTTTCGGCACTTATAACGGCAGTCTCAGTCTTTCTCATGCTTATAGGCATCATGCTTGCATTTTTGCTTGCATGTGCGGCTTTGTACGGTGGATTTTATCTCATTTCGGGACTTGACTGCGAATATGAGTATATCCTTACAAACGGAGAGATAGACGTTGACAAAATAATCGCAAAGCGTAAAAGAAAACGTCTTATTACCGTGAAATCATCTGCATTTGAACGCTTCGGAAAGCTTGACGATGCTCCCGAGGTTGAAAACGGCGTTACGATCGTAAGAGTAAACGGTATAAGCAAGGAAAACGCAGAGGATTATTACGCAGACTTTAATCACGCATCACTTGGCGAGGTACGTCTTATTTTCACACCTGAGGAAAAAGTGGTAGAGGGCATAAAACCTTTCCTACCAAGACCTGTAAGAGTCGAATTTGACCGCAAATACGGAAGATAAGCCTACTATTCAATAAGGGGTCTGCCCCAGCGAAGCTGCGATGAAGTTTCAGTTGGGGATTGAACCCCAACTGAAACTGAATATGGAATCCGCCGCCTTAGAGACGGTGGACAGCTTGTCTAAGTTATAAGAAAGGAATCCCCTGTTATGGTTATGGAAACATTTTTTGCGGATATGCCGCATATGAGAAAGCTTATCGCAAATCCGAGATTTTTGTCAAAATTTTATTCTCCGAGTGAGATGAAATTTTTAATGGCAAAAAACTTTTCACCTTACATTACGGCGGAGATGTTCTGCGCTAAGGTCGCATTCAAAAAGGCTATGGGGGTTTCTTTCAGAAACTGCTCGCTTCGTGAAGTTTCGGTGCTTGCAGATTATAACGGCTATTATTATTTCAGTCTCAGCGGAAATGCCAAGAAATATTTCCAGGTAAAAAAGGTTCGTGCAAACGTATCATGCGCTCATTCTAAAACACTTGCTATGAGCACGGTGATTTTCTACGAACAGGGCAGCTTGCAGGCACACTGACCCTATCATGCAGTTTATTGAAAAGGCAATACTGTTTATCCGGTACTGCCTTTTCTTATACCTAAAAACAACGAACGTACAAAGGAGTGATATTTTTTATGCTATACGCATCACCGGTACAAATGAAGATAATGGAAAGCTATTCCGATTCCCACGGTATTTCATATAAGCAGCTTATGGAAAATGCAGGTGTGGCTGCGGCAGAGCAGATATACCGCCTTGCCGCAGAAAGGGATATGTCAAACGGTGTACTTATTCTTTGCGGAAAAGGAAACAACGGCGGTGACGGATTTGTTGCTGCACGCAATCTTATCAATGCAGGTATTAAAGTAACGGTCGTGCTTACAGAGGGCGAGCCTTGCACAGAGCTTGCCGCATATGAATACTGCGAGCTTGGCGGAAGTGCTGACGTGCTTACTCTTGAAGATAATATTGACGAGGTGTTTCGTCTGCTGTCCTCCTGCTCACTCATAGTTGATTCCGTTTATGGAACGGGATTTCACGGAGACCTGCCGCCGCAGATAAAGGCTTGCTTTAACGCCGCCGCCCGTTCGGAAGCAATAAAACTTGCAATGGACGTGCCCTCCGGCGGAAACTGCGTTACGGGCGAGGCATCCGATGACGTGCTGAAATGCGACTATACCGTTACCTTTGCCTGCCGCAAGACCGGTATGCTTTTCGAACCGCTTAAATCACTCTGCGGAAAGATAATAACGGCGGAGATAGGCTTTACGGACGAATGCTTTTCGGCGGCAGACTATATCCTGCGTGACTTTGATGAAAGTCAAATACGCAATATGTTCCCCGAACGTCCGGAAAATTCGTATAAGAATATGTTCGGCAGACTTCTCGATATTGCTGGCAGCCGTACAATGAGCGGCGCAGCATATCTTTCTGCGGCTGCGGCTTTGCGAAGCGGTGCGGGACTTGTAACGATTGCCTCCACGGAGGACGTTATCGGCAGGATATCAGCATCTGTTCCCGAAGCAACTCTTTTGCCAATGAAGTCGGACAAAAGCGGCACCGTTTCCGAAGTGAATATATCCTCCATACTGAAATTTGCGGAAAAATGCACGGCTGTTTCGGCAGGCTGCGGACTTTCCGTAACGGACGGTACCAAAGCCGTTATAAAATCCCTGGCAGAAAATATAAATAATGCGGAATATACCCTTATCCTTGACGCAGATGGTCTAAACTGCCTTACCGACTGCATAGATATTATCAGAAACACAACAGGCAGACTGATACTTACGCCGCATGAGGGTGAGCTGAAACGGCTTTACAAAGCGGCATACGGCGATAAAAAAGCGGACAGACTTTCAATGGCGATCGATCTGTCACGAGAATACAACGCCGTTATCGTTGCCAAGGGAGTGCCAACATTTATTGTCGGAAACGGAAAAGCGTATATCTGCAAAACAGGAAACCCCGGACTCAGCCGCGGAGGAAGCGGAGATGTTCTCACGGGGATCATTGCAGGATTTGCCTGTCAGGGACTTGCTCCTCTTGATGCGGCTATGGCAGGTGTTTTCGTACACGGCACTGCCGCCGATATTGCAGCGCAAGAGCTTTCGATATTGGGAATGCTGCCCACCGACGTAATAAACCGTCTGCCCTATGTGTTCAAGAATTGGAACAGATAGGCTCATATAAAAAACAAAATGCCCTCTGTTCCCGAAACGGAGGGCATTTTTATGAGTAAAAAGAAGATATTTATCATGCTTATGCTGCTGTCACTTGTGCTTTTTTCAAGCTGCAGCTCGCTTAAAAATGCGGTCATTGCAAGAACGCCCGATTTTGACGGTCCGATGACATATGAATTTACCCTTGTTCTTGATGATGACACAACGCTGGGCGGAAATATGAGCCGTCTTGGAATGGGGTTCTGGGAGATGAATATCACCTCTCCCGACACGTTAGCGGGGCTGCATATCTCATATAACGACACGGAGGTAAATGCGTCAATGGGTGAGCTTAAACTGAACATAGCACGTGAAAAGCTGAACGATGCTGCGGTTTTCAGGCTTATTTTTGACGCAATAGATAACTGTGCGGCTCAAACACAAATATCACTTTCCGAATCGGAAGACGGAAGTCTTATATATAACGGCACTTTGCCGCAATGCGGATACATACTTGCATTTGACAGTGAGACTATGCTTTTAAACGGCATAACCTTTCCCGATCTTAACATTTCCGCATCTCTCACTCCACAGCCAAACGAGGTATACGAAACAACATCCGCAGTGACCGAGTGACACATATAAAAAACAGCCGCAAATTTATAAATCTGCGGCTGCAAAATATTTTTATTAATACTGTGAAACGTAGTCCAGCGGATCGTTGTAATAACCGTTTGTACGAACTTCAAAGTGAAGATGATTTCCCGTTGAGTTGCCCGTACTTCCAACATAACCGAGAAGCTGACCCTTTACAACATAATCGCCGTAATTAATTGCAATGCTGCTCATATGAGCGTAAAGTGTAACATTGCCATCGTTATGAGAAACAATTACGCAGTTGCCGTAGCCATTGTACTTATTTCCCGCACTTGTGACTGTACCGGATTCGGCAGCATAAATTTTTGTGCCGTAAGGTGCTGCGATATCAAGACCCTTATGATTTCTCCAGCCGCCGTAATAATCGGAAATATATCCTCCGTCAACAGGCCAGAAATACTCACCCGAGCCGCCGCTTCCCGTACTTACTTCGGTAGTGGTCTCTCTTGTGCCGACTCTTACTTCCTTTGCAACAGGCGCAGAAAGTACAGTCTGCGAAAGTATCTCTCTTGAAACGGGGACGCCGTTTTCATAAGTAACGAGTGCATTTACCTCTGCCTCGCCTTCAACGCCTTGTACATCGACAACGGTCTCGCCCTTATAAAGGTTGGGATCCTCTGTCTTTATTATCTCATAATCAATAATATCAATATATGTTTCGTCCTTTGTTACCTTTACCTGAAGGTAAGGCACCTCTGCGCTGATCTGTACTACTGCACCTACGGGACATTCTTCAGTAATATCCTCTATCTGTCTGCCGTCAAAAGTAGTTATACAGTTCTTGAGTTCATCAAGAGACATATCATTATCTCTTGCAATATTCCAAGGTGAATCGCCGTTCTGTATCTCATAGTAAACAGGCTCTGCAACGATAGATGTAAGCGTATCTATAATTTCCTGCTGTTCTACCAATTCGCTTTCTTGGACATACTGCTCATAGTCATATTCAAGTTCTTTGTCGAAATCTACATCAACGACGCCCTCTTCGGTATACTTGCTTTTTTCCTCTTCAAGAAATTCCGCAAGCTCATCTGTCTCATCAACATATCCGATGACCTCACCGTCTACCGTTACGGGATATGCTCTTACCTTGCCGTCGGGGACAAACTCATCACCGGTTTCGCCTGCCACATCGGTTTCGGTTACTGCTCCATCGTAAGATGCAAGAGTCTGTACAACAGCCGCACCCTCAGCAGCATCCGCAGCAAGCTCTGCAACAGTCACCGTACCCGTCAGTTCCTCTTCCATAACATCGGCAAGTGTATTTTCATCCATTACCTCATCATGTGCATTAAGAGGCTTTATTGAAAGATTTGCAGTTACAAAAATTTCATCGGCAGTATCATAATATACCGATCTGTCAGCAATAGCCTTCTGAGCTTCATTTACAACGGATTCTGCGGCAACGACGCCTATCTCCTTGCCGTTGCATTCAACTGCGATACCATAGCTTGTAGATGCCGTATTATAAACAATTCCCACAAGAAGTGCAACAGATGCAACAGGAACGGCATAGTTTACAAATGAACCGAATACAGCTTTATTTTCCTTTACGGAATTAAGTATTTCTCTGCACTGTGTCTTTACGGCAGAAGAAAATCCATCTTTTTTTACATTTGAAACAAACCTTGCATTAAACTCAACAAAGCTCTTTGCCGCACAAGCAACGCCTGCGACCGTAAGCAACATCTTTTCCTTTGCCTTTGCGGCATTTTTCATAACCGACAAACGGAGAGTTTTTCTTGCTTTTTCAGTACCGTGCTTTACGGAATATGCTATTTTGCAGGCACTGTATTTTATGATATACGCAACAAGTGCGCCGGTATTTACAACAGAAACTTCAACGATATTATTTTTCTTACCATTTTCGTCCTTCAAAGAAACAGGAGGAACAAAATCAAATTTCCTGTTCTTTCCGTTCATCATACCACTCCTTTCATAGATTCTTTCCACAGTTCTGCATTTTTCTTTTTATACATTGTAATTCAAGTAATTTCACAATTCAAATAGTTACAAAACAGTAACACTATTTAATAATTATAGCGACAAAGATAAAAAAAGCAAGCAAAATCAAAAATTAGTAACATTTATTCAATCTTTTTCGGCACATTTTACAATATATATGCTACCTTTTAATGCGTTTTACCATATAATTTGGAATAAATTCACTGTATATATTTTACATATTAAACAAAATTGTCGACCTAAACGTTTCCTGTAAACGATGTCAAAAATATACAAATCATGCGTGAATTTGTTAATCAACGTAGCTGCCGCATAAAATGGCATAAATCGGATATATTAAAAGCCGCTTTGTTACATTTAGTTACAAAGAGGTTACAAGCAGCTTTTTTATATCCTCACGCAATTCGGATACAACCGTCACCGGCTTACCGTCGCACACTCTTTTGAATTTAAGCTCGCCGCAGTGAAGCGCCTGCTTTTCAATATCCTCACAGCTTCCGCCGTAAAAATCATCTCCCGCAAGCGGATGACCGATATACGCAAAATGTACGCGTATCTGGTGTGTTCTCCCCGTATGCAGTATAATTTTCAGAAGGGTATATTTTTCATTGCCCTTTATAACATGATATTCCGTGACCGCACGCTGTCCATCCTCGCGCACCACACGCTTTATAACGGAATCCGCAGCTCTGGCTATCGGAGCGTCTATGACCCCATCTTCGCTTATTTTTCCGCATACGACTGCATAGTAGACTTTTTTTACTTCATTTTGCAGCACATTTGCCGCATGAGGGTTCTTTGCCACGGCACAAAGACCCGATGTATCCTTATCAAGCCGATTTATCGGTCTGAAGGCAAGTCCGTCATACATTGCCGAAAAGCAATTTCCGAGGGTATCCTCCCTGTGCTTTGCGGACGGATGCACCGGCATATCCGCCGGCTTGTCAAAGACTGCAACGTCATCGTCCTCATAAGCAACGGCTGCACTAAGCGCAGGATTTGCGTCAAGCAACTTTTCATCTGCAATCTTAAGAGAAATAACATCTCCTGCCTTCACTCTGTCAATCGTGCGCATATGCTCACCAAAACGTGTTATGCCGTTTTCCGCACGTTTAAGCTTTACCATAAGACGTCTTGAAACGCCATTTTTCCTTAAAAGCTCGCCTACTGTAATACCATCATCGCATTTATCCGCCGCAAATGATATTACACGCACATTTTCAAACACCTGCATTTTCCTCCCGTTCATATTCGGGCGGCGTTTCGCTGAACATCGCAATATTTTTCTGTTCCTGTCTGTAAACGGTTATAAGATCCTCTGTCGCAGCCGCAAAGGTCATTTCTATATACGGTACAACAAAGAACATTGGAAAAACCGCAGCGCAGAATAATATCCATCCGGAAAACGAAACGAAAAGCTCCATAAAATAAGCATATCTTTCCGAAACCATATCGATGCTTTCCTTTATTATCGCCTTATTCCCCTTTTTGGGATTTCGTGCATAGATATATCTTGCAGGGAAAAATCTTATTGAATATACTATATATAAAAAGCACACGCAGGTAAGCAGAAGTATCAGACAAGCCCACACTATCGTATATATCACGGGTGTTTCAACACTTATTATTGAGGACTTCACAAGGAATATCTCACCTGCCGCTACCAAAAACAAGGGTATGCCGGCAATAGCCTGTCTTATCTGTATCTCGACTTCAAGCTTCATCACCTTTTTAAAATGCTCCTTATGCACATAACAGCTGAAAAAGCAGGAAACCGGTACATTTTTTCTGCCAAGCGCCTGCACAAGATACCATGCCTGCCCGTATTTCAACGGTACCATAGCCACAAAAAACAGCATGACCAGCAATATGAGCACACCGTAAAATGCTGCGCCGCCCTCCTGAAAAATAGTATCTATCCCATACTCAATATATCCATATGTATACAAAAACTGCACGATAAGCAAAAAAGCAAGCACCAAAGCCGTAGCCGCCGCAATTTTTACCATAAAAACGGCTATACATTCGCACCAGCAGTTCTTCATTCTTTCAAGAGCAGATTTTTTCAATTCGGATATTGTTTTCAATTCCATATATGTATGTCCTCCCCTCTTAATATTTGGGTAGTTTTCAAACTTTAAGGCAATACCGCGCAAAAAATCTGACTTCGCATCTTTCGCACAAGCTCTGTGCGGTATTGCCTTAACAATATCAATCGGAATATTCATCCTTTGCAGTCAGGGGCACCTTTCCGAAAATTTCAAATGCGCCGCTGTTCTGCCACATTC
>CASFZT010000058.1 GCA_949299215.1 uncultured Ruminococcus sp. | reverse complement strand
CTTGGTAAATGCACAATTTTCAATGGCGATTGTTTTGAGACTTTGAAAAAAATCCCGAATAATTCGATTGATTTGATATTGACTGATTCGCCGTATAATTTGGCACAATACAGCACCGGAAATCTTAAATTTGATTGGAGAACTGATAGAAATAACGATTTAGCTCAATGGGATCTGATCAAATTAAATCCTGCAGATTTGTGCAGAGAATTTAAAAGAATACTTTCTCCAAAAGGAAATATATTTATTTTTTGCTCTTATAATCTTATCGGAGATTATCACAAAGCTTTTGACCCCATATTTGATACTTTTCAATTTATGGTCTGGCACAAAACAAATCCTGTTCCAAATTTCAGAAAGTCATCATTTCTTAATAGCTGTGAGCTTATTGTGGCTTGTTGGAATAAAGGGCATACATGGAATTTTACAAGTCAGAATGAGATGCACAATTTTGTTGAATGCGGCGTTTGCATGGGGAAAGAACGCATAAAAGGTAAGGATGGGAAGGTTCTTCATCCAACGCAAAAGCCACTTGCAGTATTGGAAAAAATAATAACAATTGCTTCAAATGAAAATGATATTGTTTTGGACTGCTTTAACGGTGTGGGCAGTACAGGCGAAGCCGCTTTGAAGCTTAACAGGCGATATATAGGTATTGAGATAGACAAGCAGTATTATGAAGCGACAAAGCTTCGATTAAAAAATTATTAAATAATAACGGAGGAATTTAATATGGATTTATCAATGAAATGGCTGTCGGATTATATTGACGTGTCCGACCTTTCTATAAAGGACTTTTGCTCCGGAATGACAATAAGCGGTTCTAAGGTTGAGCGTTATGAAACAGAGGGCGAAGAAATAAGCAAAGTTGTTGTAGGCAAGCTTTTGTCGGTAGTACCGCATGAAAATTCCGATCATCTGGTAGTATGTCAGGTAGATGCAGGTAACGGGGAGCCTATTCAGATAGTAACTGGCGCTTCAAATGTCAAGGCAGGAGATATTGTTCCCGTTGCGCTGGACGGCTCTACACTTCCCGGCGGCGTGAAGATCAAAAAGGGTAAGCTGCGCGGCATTGAATCAAACGGTATGCTTTGCTCGCTCGGAGAACTCGGCCTTACAACGCACGACTTTCCGTATGCAATTGCAGATGGTATATTTATCATGCAGGAGGAGGACGGCTGTGCTCCTTACACACTCGGTCAGGATATAAAAGAAGCTATCGGTCTTAATGATACAAGCATTGAGTTTGAGATCACTTCAAACCGTCCCGACTGTATGTCCGTTATCGGTCTTGCAAGAGAAGCACACGCTACATTTGACAGACCATATGCCGTAAAAACTCCCGAATACAAGGGCATTGGCGGAGATATAAACACAATGCTCAAAGTACAGATACACAATACAAAGCTTTGTCCGCGATATATCGCAGGCGTTGTAAAGAACGTAAAAATAGGTATGTCTCCCCGCTGGATGAGAGAAAGACTCCGTGCAAGCGGTGTTCGTCCTATCAATAACTTTGTAGATATCACAAATTATGTAATGCTTGAATACGGTCACCCTATGCATGCATTTGATATACGCTATATAAAGGGCAATGAGATCAACATCAGAAATGCAAAAAACGGCGAAAAGATCACAACTCTTGACGGAGTGGAGCGTACACTTAACGAAAATATGCTTGTTATTGCAGATGCGGAAAATCCAGTTGCAGTTGCAGGCGTAATGGGCGGAGAATACAGCGGAATTATGGACGATACCGTTGATGTTGTTTTTGAAGCTGCCTGCTTTGATGGAGCTTCCGTTCGTACAACGGCAAAGGCCCTCGGCATGAGAACAGATGCTTCCGCACGTTTTGAGAAGGGTCTTGACCCACAGAACGCATATCCTGCTCTTATGAGAGCATTCCAGCTTGTAGAGGAACTTGGCTGCGGTGAGGTAGTCAGCAATATAATCGATGCAGATTACAGCGACAAAACTCCCAAGGGCGTTGTTTTCGATCCCGAATGGATAAACAATTTCCTCGGCACGGATATTTCCGAGGACGTTATGAGAGAGTGCCTTGAAAAGCTTGATTTCAAGATTGAAAACGGTATGGCATATGCTCCGTCCGTAAGAATTGACATTGAGTGCAAGGCAGATATTGCAGAGGAAGTTGCAAGAATTTATGGCTACAACAATATCCCAAGAACAATTATCAGAGGTGTTGCGTCAGCACAGCTTACTCCCAAGCAGAAGTTTGAGAGAAAGATAATGAACGCTATGACGGCACTCGGTGCATATGAGATTACAACATATTCCTTTGTAAGTCCCAAGTATTTTGATAAGATAAGACTTACCGAGGACAGCATTCTGCGCAATACGGTGACAATTTCAAATCCTCTCGGTGAGGATACCTCCGTTATGAGAACAACGATTATTCCGTCCATGTGTGAGGTGCTTGCAAGAAATTACAATTATAGAAATGCAAGCGCTTGTCTGTTTGAGATAGGCAATGAATATATTCCGAGCGGCGGTGAACTTCCCGATGAGCCTGCAAGACTTGCAATAGGTATGTACGGAAACAATGCGGATTTCTTTGATATAAAGGGCAAGGTAGAAGAACTGCTTGACATCTTAGGTATAGATGACTGTGAGTATGAGGCTTGCAGAAGCAGTGAAGATTATCCCGAGGGAAATGCGTTCCACCCGGGCAGATGCGCCGTTGTTATCAAGGACGGTGTAAAGCTTGGAATATTCGGTGAGCTTCACCCCGAAACACTTGAAAATTATGAGATCGGCGTAAAGGCATATGTTGCAAAGCTTTGCATACCCGAGATGATGAAGTATGCAAATGATGTAAAGACATATAAGCCGCTTCCGAAATTCCCTGCAACTACAAGAGATATTTCGGTTGTATGCGATGATGCTCTGCCTGTGGCTTCACTTGAAAAAGCCGTAAAGGCAGCAGTTGGCGGCATACTTGAAAAGGTCGAATTGTTTGACGTATACAAAGGTAAGCAGGTAGGCGAAGGAAAGAAGTCGGTAGCATACTCCATTTCTATGCGTTCTCACGAGGGTACGCTTACCGATGAGCAGGCAGACGCTGCAATGAAGCGTGTGCTTAAGGAATTTGCAAAGCTTGGCGCAGAGCTGAGAAGCTGATTTATACTGCATTATAATGACGGCAAGCCCCTTATTGAACCGCCTTGTTCGTGGAATATTCGGACAGGGCGTTTTATTTTGTGTATACTGCTTATTTTTACGTTTGTTTTTCTTTCCTCATATGACAAATATTTTACAAATTAAGTGTAATAATATAGAAAGAACCTGTCCTAAGACAGGGATATGATTTTATGAGAGGGATAGAAAAAATGTACGATCCGCAGTGTTTTACCAAAAAGGCAAATGAAGTCATAAAAAATGCGTTTATAAGAGCAGGCGGTATGGGTCATACCTATGTAGGAACGGAACATCTGCTGCTGGCACTTGCCGCCGAAAAAGATACCGCTTCTTCCATAATGCGTATGTATAATATAAGCGAAGCCGCCATACTTGCCGAAATATCTTTAATGGTAGGTATAGGCGAGCCTGCCGCTGTAAGCGAAAGCTCAATGACACCTGCCGCAAGAAAGGCTGTTGAAAACGCTGCGGTAATTGCCGCAGGATCGGGTGCTCGCCTTGTCGGAACGGAGCATATCTTTGCCGCACTCAGCTCGGACGAAAGCTGCACCGCTTCGGATATCCTCCGCTGTCTTGGTACAAAGCAGGAAAATTCCTGCGGCTTTTCTGAACGGAAATATCCCACGCTTATGAAATACGGCAATGACCTTACCGAGGCGGCAATGAAAAGCCGTTCCGACCCTGTTTTATGCCGTGAAAAGGAAACGGAGCATATTATACGCATACTTTCCAGACGTACCAAGAATAACCCATGTCTTATAGGTGAAGCGGGCGTCGGAAAGACAGCCGTTGTTGAGGGGATTGCTGCAATTCTTGCAAAGGGGAATGTTCCGGAACAATTGCAGGGCAAGCATATTATTTCGCTTAGTCTTACATCAATGCTTGCAGGCGCAAAATACAGGGGCGATTTTGAAGAACGCTTAAAGCTATGTCTGGATGAGGTAACTTCAAATGACGGAGTTATATTGTTTATAGATGAACTGCATACAATTGTGGGTGCGGGTGCCGCCGAGGGTGCAATAGATGCCGCAAATATATTAAAGCCGCCGCTTGCAAGAGGCGAACTGCGTATCATAGGCGCAACCACCGTAAATGAATACAGACGGTATATAGAAAAGGATGCAGCACTTGACAGACGTTTCAGCCGTGTGCTTATAAAAGAGCCGTCGGAAGCGGATGCGGCAAAGATGATATGCGGAGTGAAGAAATGCTATGAAAGTTTTCATAATGTTACGATAACCGATGAGGCGGTAAGGGCGGCTGTGGAAATGTCGGTAAGATATAAACCGGAAAGCTTTCTGCCGGATAAAGCGATAGACCTTATAGACGAGGCGGCGTCGAGGGCAAGGATAAGGGCGTGCAAGTCGCCGCAGACACTTTCGGCGCTTGCGGAAAGTCTGAAATGTATGCTTGACAAAAAAACGTATATACATCGTGAAACGGCAAAGCGTGCAGACCTTCCGAGCTGGTACAGCGACAGCGAGGCAAAGCGCATAATAATTGCCAGGGAGGATATAGCAGAGGTTATTTCAGATGAAACGGGTATACCTCTTACAAAGATCAATTCGGACGAAAGCGAGAGGCTCTTAAAGCTTGAAGATGAGCTGCATAAGCGTGTTATAGGTCAGGATAAAGCGGTATCTGCCGTTGCGGATGCCGTGCGAAGATGCCGTATCGGACTTAAAGAGCCGTCACGTCCCATGGGTTGTTTTTTATTCTCCGGACCTACCGGTTCGGGCAAAACGGAGCTTTCACGTGCGCTTGCGGAGTGTCTTTTCGGAGATGAAAATTCGCTTATACGCTTTGATATGTCGGAATATATGGAAAAGCACAGCGTTTCAAAGCTTATAGGCTCACCGCCGGGATATGTGGGATATGACGAGGGCGGTGTTCTTACGGAAAAGGTGCGCCGCAGACCGTATTGCGTGGTGCTTTTTGACGAGATAGAAAAAGCGCATGAGGATATATATAATATCCTGCTGCAAATATTTGAAGAAGGCGAACTTACCGACAGCAGCGGCAGAACGGTCAGCTTCCGCAATGCTGTTGTGATACTCACTTCAAATGTAGGTGCGGCGAGATTTTCCGCAAAAAATCCTGTCGGTTTTTCAAACGGAGATGATATTTCTGTAAGAAACGATGTTATGAAAGATCTGCGTGAAAAATTTCGTCCCGAGCTTATGGGCAGGCTTGATGAAACGGTTATATTTGAGCCGCTTACCAAAATCGAACTTACCGATATTGCAAGAAAAATGCTTGATGATTTTCGGAAACGTGCTCTTGCTCTGGAGATAACCGTGGAATTTGGCGCAGATGCCCTTGAAAAGCTTGCAGGCGGCTGCAAACATGGCGGAGCAAGAGATATGCGCAGGGATGTGATATCGTCCGTTGAAAATATTCTTTCTCGGAAGATATTGGAGGGCAGCGTAAAAAAAGGTGATAATCTTATACTGACCGTTGAGGATGGCTCTTATAAATTTAAAGAGGCACAGCTTAATTAACCGCAATATGGCAGATTTGTCATTAATTTGATAAAACTTAATAGAATATTCAGAAAAAAGCCGCAAAAGACTGTTGACTAAAGTGTACCGATATGGTATACTTTAGTCGTAAGGTCAGGAAATAAGACCTTGGCATATTATTGAATTGATTTATGCAATTAAGGCAATACCGCACAGAGCTTGTGCGATAGATGCGAATTTAGATTTTTTGACAAATTGTGCAAAAATTTTGCAGACATACGGTTATATGTCAAGAAAATTTTTATGCAGTATGACGGGAAATATGCAAGCAGATTTCGTACAAAGCCGTCAAGCGGGCTTTGTGCGGTATTGCCTTAAATATAAGGAGGAATTTAAAATGAAGAAATGGGTTTGCTCTATATGCGGTTATGTTTATGAGGGAGATGCAGCTCCGGAGAAATGTCCTCAGTGTAATGCACCTGCTTCAAAATTTACGGAAGCGGCAGGCGAGAAGGCACTTTGGGCTTGTGAACACGTTGTAGGCGTTGCAAAGGGTGTTGATGCAGAGATCATCGAGGGTCTTAATCAGAACTTCATGGGCGAATGTACGGAAGTTGGTATGTACCTTGCAATGGCAAGAGTAGCATACAGAGAGGGCTATCCCGAAGTTGGCATGTATTACGAAAAGGCAGCATATGAGGAAGCAGAGCACGCAGCTAAGTTTGCAGAGCTTCTCGGAGATGTTGTTTCCGATTCCACAAAGAAAAATCTTGAAATGCGCTATATGGCTGAAAGCGGCGCTTGCGAGGGTAAGCTTAAGCTTGCTGCAAAGGCGAAGGAGCTTGGCCTTGACGCTATTCACGATACGGTACATGAAATGGCTAAGGACGAAGCAAGACATGGCTGCGGCTTTAAGGGTCTGCTTGACAGATACTTTGGCTGATCTTACTTATAAGGCGGCGGGTTCCATATTCAGTTTCAGTTGGGGTTCAATCCCCAACTGAAACTTCATCGCAGCTTCGCTGCGGCTTGCCGCGTTGAATGACGGGGCAAGTCCCTTATTGAACTTTTAAATAAAAAATTTAAAGCGGTACTGCCTTTTGCGGTACCGCTTATTTTTATACGGTAAACAGAAGAAGTAATATTTACAAATTTATCATTAAAATATTGTTTAATTATCCCAAATCACCAAATAACTGTTGATTTATGTAGATGTTTATGTTAAAATATTAATGCAAAGTAAATTCATCGGAGGATGTTGTCAATGAAATCATCAGTAAAGAAAACCATAATCGTACGAATAATTATTTTAATGCTGTCAATATTAATACTTGTCGGACTTTGCAGTGCAGGTTCAAGCTATTTTTCTTCTGTGGATATCGTTGAAAACAATATGACGGGATCGGCAAAAATAGTTGCCGGTGAAGTTTATTGGAGACTGAAATCCTATGTGAACGTTGTTTCCGATATGGGCTGTGATACACGTTTCTCCAGCCAAAGCGTTCCCGTTCAGGCAAAGCAGGAAATAATAGATGAAAAGGTCAAGTATTTCGATTTTGATAGGGCAAATATCATTAACGAAAGCGGTATCGGTCTTAACGGTATTGATTACAGCGACAGAGAGTATTTTAAAAATGCTATGGAAGGCAAGGTTACGATAACAGAGCCTATGATCGCAAAATCAACGGGTGAAATTGCTATCATTATCGCTGCACCTGTCTATAAAAACGGAGATCTCGAAAATGATCCCATAGGCTGTGTTTATGTTGTTCCGCATGAGGAGTTCCTGAATGATATGGTTCGTTCGGTTGCTACAAGTGCAAACAGTACGGCGTACATTATTGATAAGAACGGTACTACGATTGCAGACCAGGATATGCAGCTTGTTATAGATGGCGAAAATATTGAACAGCTTGCTGCCGAAACCGGAGATGAGGGCTATAAGGCACTTGCTGAGATCCATGCAAAGATGAGAAACGGTGAAAGCGGTTTTGCAAGCTATAAATATATGGGCAAAACCGAGTTTGTAGGTTATGCACCTATCGGAGATGACCTTGTTGACGGCTGGTCTATTGCAATATTCAGTCCGGCATCAGACTTCCTTGAGGGTACGTATAATACGATTAAATTAATAATTACCGCAGTTGTAGTTTCAATAATAGCTGCAGTTGTTATTTCTTATTTGCTCGGAAAAGCAATAGGTGATCCAATGAAGGCTTGTGCATCGCGTATAAAAATGCTTGCAGAGGGTGACCTTATGTCACCTGTTCCGACTGTGAAGAGAAAAGACGAAACAAGAATACTTGCAGATGCGACTGCATCTCTCGTTGATGACCTTAACAGTATTATACGAAATATTGATGATTCGCTGCAGAAAATGTCGGACGGCGATCTGGATATTGATTTTGACGAAAGTGCGCATATTTACCGCGGCGATTTTAACGGTATCATGACTTCTATGCGTACAATAAATTCAAAGCTGAATCAGACTATTCTTAATATAGGCACATCCGCAGATCAGGTTTCAAGCGGCTCGGAGCAGGTTTCTGCAGGTTCACAGTCGCTTGCGCAGGGTGCAACGGAGCAGGCTTCCTCTATCGAAGAGCTGTCTGCAACCATACATGAGATTGCAGGCGAGATTTCCGCAAATGCAGATAATGCCGAAAAGTCATATGATATGACAAATGCGGCAGGTATGGAAATGGGCGAAGCTAATGAAATGATGACGAAGATTGTTGAGGCTATGCGTGAGATCAACGAATCCTCCGAGCAGACAAAGAATATTATCCGCACAATTGAGGATATCTCATTCCAGACAAATATACTTGCTCTTAATGCGGCAGTTGAGGCTGCAAGAGCAGGTGCGGCAGGTAAGGGCTTTGCGGTAGTTGCAGATGAAGTACGTAATCTTGCAAGCAAGAGCTCCGAAGCTGCAAGCAATACTACCAAGCTTATTGAAAATACAGTTTCTGCAATTGATAAGGGAAGTGCGCTTGTAAGTGATGCTGCCGATAAGATGATAAGCGTTTCAGAAAAGGCAGCAAAGGTTGCTGAGCTTAGTGAGAAGATCAAGTTTGCATCTAACAATTCTGCATATTCCATCAATCAGATTACGGTTGGTATCGAGCAGATATCCGGTGTTATCCAGACAAATTCCGCAACCGCAGAACAGAGTGCTGCTGCCGCAGAGGAGCTTTCCGGTCAGGCTGTTATGCTTAAGGAGCTTGTACAGGAGTTCAAACTGAGAAATGATAATGCTGAAAGTACATATAATGATGCTTCTGACGAATTTTAATTTAATATTATTTAACAATAAAAACTGCTGTACCTTTATGATACAGCAGTTTTTATATATTGTGTTGACTTATCTTCTGCCGCCTCTGCTTCCGCCACCGTGTCTGCTTCCGCCGGAAGAACCGTGACGGCCACTTCTGCCGCTGCCGCCGCTGTTGTCCGAAATACGAGTTCTTGTGGTGTATTCACGCACAAATATGTCCTGCCGGTTGTAGAAGTTTGTTTTGTTTTGATCGACATATCGTGTTGTGGTTGGTTTTGAGTGGAATTTATAACTGTTTACAATTATCATAATGGCTATTCCTGCCGCAATCAAACCTACTAAGGGGTAAAATTTGAAATTACTTAGGATATTCTTTAAGCCGCCGCCACTGACCGATGATGAATATACATCGTCACTGCTGTTTTCAAACGGACCTTCATCGTAGCAGTTTTCAACGTAATCATAAAATGCCTCTAAATTGCCTACATCATCGTAATCCTGATATTTTGCCTCACATATGTCAAGCATCTCATTTACACGGGTGTCGTTAAAATAATAGTAATCGGTGTCGCCCGATATGCAGATGTGACGGTATTCCACATCTATAAGATATAAAATTCCTGAGGAGGAGTATCCGAATTTTTCATCATAATAATCCTCGGCATAATCAATGGCTTCATCAAGAGTAAATCCTGTTTCTGTGGTTACAACGGCAATGTTCCAGCCTGTGTGCTCGTAAACCTCCTGCTGACGCTTTTCAAGCTTTGTTTTTTCTGCAGTCGTGTAAAGACCTGCCTTGTCGTCAATTCCCGCCGAGCCTTTAAAGTATGCAGCCGCACTTGCAGACAGAAAGCATATGCAGCATACACACGCCATAAGTACGGCAGCCGTAAATTTATACGTTCTTTTCATATGTTCACGCCCCCGCAATCATCATGAATAAACCGGCAAGCGTTCCGAAAACAAGGAAAAGTATGATAGCAAATATTGCAACCCTGAAAATTGACAGGGGAAGTAACCCCGAAACCTTTCCCGATTGAGCATTTATGCCGAAAAAGTAGTCTTTATCTTTATATTTGTAGTTGAGGAACCATACCGGAAGCATGGTGTAATGCCATGTTGTGCGGATTATGTTTGTCCTTTGGTTTTGCACGTTTACGGAAGAATAGCCAACAACATCATTTCGAAGAATGCTTTGAGATGTTTCAGCCACACGTTCCTTTATTCGAGGAAGTGCGTCTGCTTTGGAAACGTCATATTTATCCGCATAAAATCCTGAAAGATAGGACATTGAAAAGGGAACAAACTGACTGTAATCAAAAGGTTCAAGCGAGTCCATAAGACGGTCGTCAAGCTTTTTTGAAGCGTCTGCGGGAATACCGATATATTCAAAAGAAGCATCTCTTGCAACACGGTATACCTGTGTGTGTGTGACGATATAATCCCCCGAACGGTGACTGCGTGACTTGGTAGCCTCGCCGTTCATATGCGCATTGACGTTGCAGTCCGCTATCCAGAATGGAACATAAAGTCCTGTTATTTTTTCAAGAGTTTTGTCAGATTTAAAATCCTTTGGCACAAACCATTTTTTACCGCACCATGCTTTATACTTTTCAATAGCCTGTTCTCTTGTATATTTAAAGGGAATTATAAGCTCGGGACGACATTCTCCGGAAAGTCTGCCCTTGATAGAAACCGGACTGTGGCAGTAGTAGCAGAATGTGGCGGCGGTGTTTTCATCGGTGATTATCTCTGCACCGCAGCTATTGCATAAGTACAGTGTTGTGCTTTCGTTAAATTCTTTCTGTTCATCTTCGTTTGGTATGGAGTAAGCATTTTCGTCTTTAAGTCCTGCTAATTGATTAATATCGTCCTGCGTAAATTCCGACATACAGTAATCGCATTTATGAAGCTGCTTATCCGCTTTAAATTCAAGCGGTGCACCGCAGTTCGGACATTTGAGCTGTTCGAGGCTTTCTGTGTGCACGCTTTGTTCGGTGCTTTCAAGCTGTTCAGTTTCCATATAGGTTTCTCCTTTAAAGATGTGTCTGAATATACACCAATGTCATTCGTGATGATAAATTCAATAAGGGGCTTGCCCCGTCATTATATCACGAACAGCATATTTTTATGTTTTTTAACATCTGCCCTTGCTTGTCCGTTAGCAATGGAAATGACAAGCGTCAATTAGGCAGTTATTGATATTTACGGACGTTTTGAACCGCAGTTGCTGCAGAAGTTGCCTGTGTTTGATGTGCCGCACGAGCAGACCCATGGAGCACTGGGGTTTTTAGAACCGCAGTTGCTGCAGAAATTACCGGTGTTTACGGTACCGCAGGAGCATTGCCACTGTACGCCGCCTGTGGGTGCAGGTTTCTTTGAGCCGCAGTTATTGCAGAAATTGCCTGTGTTTGATGCGCCGCAGGAGCATTTCCATGAGTTAGCCTGTGCCGCCTGCGCTTGTGCTGCCTGATGTGCCTGCATTTGCTGTGCATTTGTTGCGGAAGCCGCACTCATAAATCCGCCTGCGGAATTCATGCCCATGCCCATGCCCATAAACGCTGCAGCCGCACCGTTGGAATTTGAACCTGCCGCTTTAAGACCCTCTGCGATGTTTCCCTGCACATAGCCCTCACGGATAGCTGCGTCCTTAAGCATAGCGCCCCGATTACGCATATTGATAAGTTTCTTGGATTCCTCGTCATAGGATATGCTTGCAATTGCAACAGAGCATATTTCCATACCGCGAAACTCCGACCAGTCCGCATCAAGCGTCTGTGACATATATTTGGAAAGCTCACGGCTTTTTGATGTTACGCTTGAAATTGAGATACCGTCCGTTGAAAGCTGATTGATACTGGACTGGAGCGCATCCATAAATTCATCAATATACTGCTGACTTACATCGGTAAATTCACATCTTGATACATTTCTCGGGATAACCTCATTAAAGAATTTAATAGGATCGTTTATCTTTATGGAATATGTACCGTGCACACGCAGGAAAAGCTCTGCGTCATACTTGGTGTCATAGTAGTTTATAGGATTTTTTGTGCCGAATTTGATACCCTTGATCTCCTGAAGATTTATGTAGTAAACCTTTTGGGAAGAAGAAGCAACGCCGCCAAATTTAAATCTTTCCCATGTATCTCTGATACTTTCGGAAAGCTCGCCGTTAAAGAGCGACGGTGCAGAGGATTGGGAAACCTCGTAATAGCCTTCTGCTGCGGAGTAGTCAACGATTTTTCCGCTGTCTACAAGGAGCATCATCATATTCGGATATACGTGAATGACCGATCCGTTTGAGATAGATGCGGGAGTGCCATTATTTGAGCCTTTTCCCTTACGCACAGAAACGCCGCAGGTCATAACAGTGCCTTCACCCATATTATCCGGTTCAATAGTTTCAAGCCATGAATCACCGAGAACGCCTTTGACTGATGAAACAGCCGCCTTAATTAAACCCATAGTAAAAATCCTCCCATTAGATTATTTCTTTTTATTTTTAGATATGATCCCTATTATTACAGCAGCCGCAATAAGCACAGCTGCTACAATTACGATGATAAGATAAACCGCTGCCGAAGTATTTCCTGTTGCCGGGATAACGGTATTTATCATAAACTGCCACCTCCAAATAAGCACTTTAAAATAATTATAGCATAGAATATTCAAAATTACAATACAAAAAAGCCACTTTCCGAATATTTTTTCGGAAAGTGGCAAATTTTTGTTAATGTACTTTTAAGAGAAGATTACTTTCTCTTCTTAGCAACGATAGCAGCAGCGCCTGCAAGAGTCATTACAGAAACGATAGATGCAACTGCAACGTTACCTGTAGCTGCAGCGTCTGTTGTAGCGTCAGCCTCGGGAGCAGTTTCTGTTGTTTCAGCAGTATCGTCAACAACTTCTTCTGTTGCTTCAGCAGCGTCATCAACAACTTCTTCTGTTGCTTCAGCAGTATCGTCAACAACTTCTTCTGTTGTATCTTCTTCAACAGGAGCAGCGTCGTCTTCTGTTACTTCATCGGTAGCTTCCGGTACTGTTTCTTCAGTATCAGCAGGAGCAGCACTGTCAGAAATTGCAGCAATAACATTTCCATCCTTATCAAGAGCTTCCATTGTCTTTATAGTAATATCTTCACCCCAAGCCTGGATCCAAAGCTGGCAGTATGTATCGGAATCAGCAAACAGAACCTTGTCGCTTATCCATGTGAGAACGCCATCTTCACCAAGAGTAACTTGTTTGCCGCCGGAAGCCTGACCCCATTCAACAGAAAGCCAACCGGCTGTTTCGGAATTAGCACCCATACCGCCGCCGATCCATGCAGAACCGTTTACAGCGTCAGCGGTAACATCAAGAGTAACTCTGAGACCATAGACATCAGCACGGTTTACACCTGCAGGTGTGAGGATGTCGATAGGTGTATCGGAATTGCTTTCAAAGAGCTTGATAACGCCGTCAGCAACACCGTCGGATGAAGCGTCAATTCCACTGTTAGATGTAACATTACCTGCGAATACAGTTACAGACATCATGGACACTGCAACAGCAGCTGCTGCAACAGCAGCAACGATTTTCTTAAAATTCATTTTTGTTTCCTCCAATTCTTTTAAACAGATAATTTTTCTGTTTTAATTTGCACATTAATTATATCATTGTTTAGCAAATTAAACAATATCACTTTTTAATAATTATTAAAATAACTTTTTGTGTAAATTCAATAAGGGGCTTGCCCTGTCATTCAACGTGGCAAGCCGCAGCGAAACTGCGATGAAGTTTCAGTTGGGATTGAACCCCAACTGAAACTGAATATGTTCCCCGCCTCTAAGGCGGCGGGGAACATATTGCCTAAGTTATAAAAAACAAACAAAAACTCCGCCCGATACGGGCAGAGTTTTAAAAAATTGGCTAAAAAGTTATAACCACGACTTGATGACCATAGCTTCTAAGGCGGCGAAAGCCATCTCAGTCTTTCAGCGGGGGACACAATCCCCCACTGAAACCCTAAGGGGCTAACGCACAAGTCGTTTGTTAAATGACGGGGCGATGCCCCTTATTGAATTACTTTCTCTTTGTTGCAACAGCAGCAACACCGGCAAGAGCCATTACAGAAACGATAGATGCAACTGCAACGTTGCCTGTCTGTGTAGAAGTTGTTGTGCTGTCAGCCTCAGGAGCAGCAGCTTCACCCTTCATGATAGCACTGGACTCATCTTCTGTTACACGCTTAATAGTACCCTGTGCAGCATCAGCAGCAGAAAGTTCAGCAGACTTAAGGATAACGTCATTTACCTGGAAAGCAAGACCGGCACTGCCGTTGCCTTCTTCGCCTTCATAAGGAACGAAAGACTGCCATACAGCCTCGGGAACTACAAATTCAAGAGTAGTCTGACCGGGAGCAATTACGAAGAAACCGTCTTCCTTAGCAATAGCGGAATCGCTGAAGAGAGAGTCTGTGATAGCATCCCAAGACTTACAGATATTCATAGGCTTAGCAACGTAGTTACCATCACCAACGAGAGGATCTTTTCTTTCAAGTGTGATAACAACCTTTACATCACCGCCAATAGCTTCAAATTCAGCCTTAGGAATTGTAGCGCTTGCAGACCATGCACCGGTGTATTCGCTGTTCATATCGAATGCGAAAGCGTTAACAGCCATCATAGAGATAGCAGTAGCAGCAGCTGCAACAGCAGCAACGATTTTTTTGAGATTCATTGTTTGTTTCCTCCAATTCTTTTAAACAGATAATTTTCTGTTTTGATTTATGCATTAATTATATCATTGTTCAGCAAATTAAACAATATCATTTTTTAATAATTATTGGTGCATCTTTTTGTGTAAATCATAAAAATAAATAAATAAAAAGCCCGCCGAAATTCGACGGACTTTTAGTTATAATTTAAATCAAAAAGAAATTATTTTCTTTTTTTGGCAACTATAGCAACTGTGCCGGCAAGAGCCATTACAGCGGCAATAGATGCAGCAGCAGCATTTCCTGTACCTGCGGAACTTGTTGTTGAATCTCCGGCAGGAGCAGCAGAGCCGGTAAGAGGAAGTGCGGTTCCGCTTTCGTCATACAGTACAATGTTATCAATGTACATTACATACGGAGATTCAGCAGCCCATCTCATAATACCAAAGAAAGGATTTTCACTTGCTTCTGTATATTTGCTTGTGGGAAGAAGGAATTTCTTTTCAACATGGCACTTGGCAATACCATCGGGATTATATGCATTTTCATCAGTACAAGACCAGTCGGTCTGGCTCCAGTCGGGGTTTGTCTGATCGGGGAAGCTGCCTGCAGAACCGATAGCGCCTCCGGCCCAGCCTACTGTGCCGCCTGCTTCCTTGGGAGCAAGGGTAACATCAAATTCAATAGTATTGATCTTAGCAACAGTAGCTTTGTCAGCCATTTTGTAAAGGTCGAACCACACCTTAGGGACAAGCGTATTGTCCTGAACGTCGACCTTAAGCTGCTTGGAACCTTCAAAATCCTCTACTGAAAGTACGGAATTATCTGCACCGTCGTCAACATTCATATAAACGAAAGAATAATCACCGTCTTCAAGATTCTCAAAAACACCGTCTGTCATAACCAAAGGCTCACCGTCGTATGTCAAATACTGGTGCTCATAATGGGTTGTTCCAAAAAAGATTAAATTTCAGGCATCAAAAGTGCTTTTGGACGGCAAACCATATCGTCAATTCGTTATATCAGACTATCCAATTCAAGTTCCAGATGCATGGGGTTCGTCTTTTTATCTTCTTGATCGTACAAGAGTAGTCACAAAAATAAAACCACAAAAAAAATATGAATCAGAAAGGGCAATAGATAAAGCTATAATGGAAATGGAAGCAAAATATGCTCGTAGCACTTCCACCAGTAGGCAAATTGAAAATGAAACGCACTTGCAAACATTAAGAGAACTTCTTGTGAGTTTAAAAAACAACAATGAACAACTTTATGATGTCAACACTTTCATCACTTGTGAAGACACTGCTCGAAAGGATGTTAAGGCAGTGCTTAAGCAAGAAGGCTTTAGATATAGCGAACTTTACGCAAGACAAATTGACGCCTTTATCTCTTCAAACATTTCAATGCGAGACAATATGAACGAAACACAACGAGGTTTTCCAACTTACACTCTTGCTGGCGTGTTCCCATTTGTTTC
>CASFZT010000057.1 GCA_949299215.1 uncultured Ruminococcus sp. | reverse complement strand
TTCAACGTGGCAAGCCGCAGCGAAGCTGCGATGAAGTTTCAGTTGGGGATTGAACCCCAACTGAAACTGAATATGGAACCCGCCGCCTTAGAGGCGGGGACATCTTGCCTAAGTTATATAAGTGCAGGGAGATATATATGGAGCTTTTACAGATAAAATATTTTCGCATTATCGCCGAAACCGAGAATATATCAAAGGCAGCAGAGCAGCTTTATATTGCTCAGCCGTCACTAAGTCAGACATTAAAGCGGCTTGAAGATGAGCGTGGTGTTACTCTTTTTGACAGAAAAGGAAAAAAGATTGCCCTTAACAAGGCAGGCAGGATATTTCTGAAATATTGTGATGAAATAACCGCATCCATTGAAAATGCACATCTTGAGCTTAATGAATTAAAAGGCTCTGAAATAACAGATGTTAATATTGAGGTACGTTCCGCATCGCTGCTTATACCAAATATTATCAAGAAGATACGTGAAAAGGACAGCCGAGTCATGCCCCACATTTTCCAGAGCAGCTGCAATGACAGCGATTTGAAAATATATTCGGATATAACGGAATACAGTGGTTCAGCCTGCCTTCTTATGCGCGAACCAATGGGGATAGTTATACCGGAATCACACCCTCTTGCACAAAAAGCAGAAATATACCGCAAGGATTTAGAGCAATACTGCTTTATAAGCCTTAGTTCCGAATGCAGTCTATATAAGATCATATCACATTTTTGTGAAAATGCGAATTTTTATCCGAATATTTCGACCTATGTGGACTCTCCGGCATTAATGCGCGAGCTGCTCAAAATGGATATTGGTGCAGCATTTGTTCCGAAATATACGTGGTCGGATTTTTTCTGCGGCGGTCTGGTATTCAGATATGTTTCCGATATGCCGATGGAGCGTTTTGTCCATCTTGCATTTAATGAAAATAAATATAAATCTGAAGCGGTAAAAAAAAGCCGTTATGCCATTATAGAATATTTTCAAGAATACGCTCGGAAATTTCAATGACAATCGGCATTGTGACTACGGACAGTAAGGTGCTCATAACTATCTCACGTACTGCTCTTTTATGATCTCCACCATGTATTTGTGCATAAACTGCCACATTAGAACCAACAGGTGCAGCCGCAAGAATAATTACAGTCAGCTTAAGCGTGCTATCTCCGACAGGCAGAAATGCAAGTAATATCGCTGTAAGCAGAGGGACAACAAGCAACCTTACAGCCGAAACGCCATAGCTGTATTTATCGCTTAAAAGCGTTTTGAATGAAATTTGCGCAAGATAAAATCCTACGGTAAGCATTGCAATGGGAGCATTCATTTGTGCGATCGTTCCGAGAATTTCCGATATAAAAACCGGCAGCTTTACAGGCAGAAAAAACAAGCTCATACCTATCATAAAGCTGATTATAACGGGATTTAAAAGTATTTTCTTTACGGATACAGCCAACCTGTTTCCCGTTATAATATATACACCATATGTCCATTGCAGAACATTCAGAATTGCCACAAATGCGGCGGCATAATATACAGCATCCGCTCCGACGACTGAGGAAACAAGTGGTATACCCATAAATCCCGCATTGGAAAATGCAGCACTGAAGCATTCTATCGGCATTTTTCTGCCAAAAAATATTCCTGATAATATTACCGACAGAGCAAGTGCCACTGCTGCCGCAAAAAATGATAAAAGCAAACCTACAGCTTTTTCATGGGAATACCCTATATTATATGAATTTACAATTGCAGACGGCAGGATAATGTAAATAAGCAACTTTCCGATATCCTTTGCACCATCGTCTGTGACAATGCGTTTTTTATACAGTATAAATCCCGGTATCATATATGCAAGCATAACAGCTATGCGGTTCAGAATGATCAATGACATTTTCTCATCTCCTATTACCATGATACCACTGTTTTTATATTTTGGCAAATATTTAAAATACATATACATATAGGTTTCAAATTATATTATTAAATAATAATAAAGCTAACAAGCATCACAACATATGTGATGCTCACTTGTCGTATAATAACAAAAACCTCTCAAGTGCTTAAAACAAGCATTTGAGAGGTTTTTTCATATGGTCGGAGTGACGGGACTTGAACCCACGGCCTCTACCACCCCAAGGTAGCGCGCTACCAATCTGCGCCACACCCCGACGACTTTAACATTATACTATACCTTTTCTGTTTTGTCAATACCTTTTTGCAAAAAATTTAATTCGTTTTAAAAAAAATTAGCACTCTGTGTTATAGAGTGCTAAAATTTACTTTATATGCATACTTTTGTCACAGTATATACATAAAAGTCGTATATACTGTAAATTGTGGAAATAAAAATCCGCCCTGCATATCTCACAGAACGGATACATTGGTGGAGATGACGGGAATCGAACCCGTGTCCGAAAACCTATCCACACAACTTTCTACGGGTGTAGTTTGTTATTTAAATTCCCCAAAGCCACTGTGAACAAACACACCTCAGCCCGGGTATCTCATATTACATTATCCGGCTATGAGCGTCCCCGGATAACGTTCACCACTGATCGGCGCCCGAATCGAAGCCGTGGTCCTCAACGATCGGACGAGCAGCAATTAAGCAGCTGCTAATTCAAAATTATCGTTGTCGTCTAATTTTAAAACGTGTGCGTTTAAAGAGATCTGCACAATTCTCTACCCGCTTATCATGATTCAAGATCCCCGTCGAAGCCTTTACATCCCCATTATCAGCGATTCTGGCTTTTCAGTGTACGCTCAATATCACGCTTAGCTGTTCTTTCTGCCATATCCTCACGCTTGTCATGCAGCTTTTTACCCTTGCAAAGTCCTACCTGCATCTTAACAAGCGAACCTTTAAAATACAAGGATATCGGTATCAACGTAAGTCCCTCCTGCTTGACCTTTCCAAACAGCTGCATTATCTGCTTCTTATGCAGCAGCAGCTTACGTACACGCATCGGGTCTTTATTAAATATATTGCCGTGGTCATACGGTGAGATATGCATACCGTTGACATACATCTCTCCGCCGTCTATAATGCACCAGCTGTCCTTTAAATTGACTCCGCCTCTGCGTATGGACTTGACTTCGGTACCTACAAGCTCTATCCCCGCCTCAAAGCTTTCAATTACAAAATATTCATGCCGTGCCTTACGATTCTCGGCAATTGTCTTTATTGCTGTTTTATCCACCCACGGCATCTCCTTTCACTCATTGGCGTAAACTGCATTATAACACACTTTTCCCACTTTGTCAAGTGGGAAAAGCATATTCCCACTCAGTAAAATATTCCGCCAGCTCATCAAGTTCCCATGGCATAACCGAATTTTCAGCAAGCATATTCAAAAAGCGGCGTGCAGTTTCCATATTTCCGGAAATATTCTCACAAACAGCACTTTCTTCCATACCGCATATACTGCTTATTATCTCCGCACCGTAACAGCGTATCCCGGTTTCTTCGCTTTCCGTAAGGTGATAGCACAATCTGCCGCCTTCGGCAAACAACTCATCATATTTTTTCATTACATCACCTCTTTGGAATATTATACCATTAATGTGTGCGTTTTTCAAGAAAAAAATATCGCAAATATATTCCAAAAGCGTGATTTTAACATATAAGATATTAAAAAACGGCAAGCGACGCAGTTATCTGCGTATTTATATAAATATATATGTTGATCCCAAAAGGAGGAATTAACTATGGATGCAAACAAATTCACAAAAAAATCGCTTGAGGCAATAAACAATGCCCAGAGCACAGCGATCGAATATCAGAACATGAACGTTGAGCAGGAGCATCTTCTTTATGCACTTCTCGACCAGGAAAACGGACTTATCGCACAGCTTTTCACACAAATGGGAGCTGACAGCAGCAATGTAAAAAATGTGCTTTTGCAGAAAATATCCGCTTTGCCAAAGGTGACCGGAAGCGGACGTGAAGCAAACACCGTCTATATCTCAAATGACGTTGAAAAATGTCTTAACGGAGCCGAAAAAGCAGCAAAACAGATGCATGATGATTATGTTTCCGTAGAACATATCGTCTTAAGCCTTTTTGATACTGCAAACAGCAATATATCCGGAATTTTCAAGACGTTTGCAGTTACGAAGGATGCTTTTTTCAAAGCGCTGTCGTCTGTAAGGGGCAATCAGCGTGTTACAAGCGACAATCCCGAGGACACATATGATGTTCTTAAAAAATACGGTCAGAACCTTGTTGAGCTTGCACGTCAGAACAAGCTTGACCCTGTTATCGGACGTGATGCGGAAATACGTAATGTTATCCGTATCCTTTCAAGAAAAACAAAGAACAACCCCGTTATCATCGGTGAACCGGGGGTCGGCAAGACTGCCATCGTAGAGGGACTTGCTCTGCGTATTGTACGCGGAGATGTACCTACAAATCTGCGTGACAGAACGATATTCTCACTTGACATGGGCAGCCTTATTTCCGGTGCAAAATTCAGGGGCGAATTTGAGGAACGTCTCAAAGCCGTTCTTAATGAAGTAAAGAAATCGGAAGGTAAAATTATCCTCTTTATAGACGAACTTCACACGATCGTCGGCGCAGGCAAAACTGACGGTGCAATGGACGCAGGCAATCTTTTAAAGCCAATGCTTGCAAGAGGCGAACTGCACTGTATCGGTGCAACGACCCTTGACGAATACCGCAAATATATCGAAAAAGACCCTGCGCTTGAAAGACGTTTCCAGCCTGTTACCGCAGACGAGCCGAATGTTGAGGATACTATTTCAATACTGCGTGGCCTTAAAGAAAGATATGAGGTTTTCCACGGTGTAAAAATTCAGGACTCTGCACTTATCACTGCGGCAACCCTTTCCAACAGATACATCACAGACAGATTTCTGCCCGACAAAGCCATCGACCTTGTAGATGAGGCGTGCGCACTTATCCGAACGGAAATGGATTCCATGCCTGCGGAAATGGACGATCTTTCCCGTAAGATAATGCAGCATGAAATTGCGGAAACCGCTCTAAAAAAAGAGGACAGCAAACTCTCCAAAGAAGAACTTTCCGAAATACAAAAAGAGCTTTCCGAAATGCGTGCCGAATTTGCGGAAATGAAAGCACGCTGGGAAAATGAAAAGAACAGCATAAAAAATCTTCAGACCCTGCGTGAACAGATCGAAGCAACCAACGCAGAAATTGCTTCCGCAGAAAGAAACTATGATCTTAACAAAGCCGCCGAACTGAAATACGGCAAGCTGCCCGAGCTTACCAAACAGCTTGAAGCAGCGGAAGAGGCTGCGGAGAATGAACGTGGCAAAGCAGACAAGCTTCTCCGTGACAAGGTTACGGACGAAGAAATTGCAAGAGTCGTTGCCCGCTGGACGGGCATACCCGTATCAAAGCTTATGGAGAGCGAACGTGCAAAGCTGCTCAATCTTGAAAATATCCTGCACGAACGTGTTATCGGACAGGACGAAGCTGTAACAAAGGTAAGCGAAGCAATACTCCGTTCAAGGGCAGGTATACAAGACCCAAACCGTCCTATCGGTTCATTCCTGTTCATGGGTCCTACCGGTGTCGGAAAGACGGAGCTTGCCAAGGCGCTTGCGCAGTCGCTCTTTGATTCGGAAACCAACATAGTCCGTATCGACATGACGGAATACATGGAAAAGCACAGCGTCAGCCGTCTTATCGGCGCACCTCCGGGATATGTCGGCTATGAAGAAGGCGGTCAGCTCACCGAGGCTGTTCGCCGCAAGCCTTACTCCGTTGTACTTTTTGATGAAGTGGAAAAAGCGCACCCCGATGTATTCAACATACTTCTTCAGATACTTGACGACGGACGTGTTACCGATTCACAAGGCAGAACGGTCGATTTCAAGAACACTATAATAATCCTGACATCAAATCTCGGCTCGGATTACATTCTTGACGGCATAAACGAAAACGGTGAGATATCCGAAGAAGCGAGAAATAATGTAAGCCGTCTGCTAAAGGCACATTTCCGTCCCGAATTCCTCAACCGTCTTGACGAAATTGTATTCTACAAGCCGCTTACCAAGAAAGAGATATTCCCCATCATCGGACTTATGCTTAAAAATCTTCAGGAGCGTCTTAAAAGCAAGCAGATTATGCTTGAAGTTACGGATGCTGCAAAGGAATACATCTGCGAAAACGGCTACGACCCGATTTACGGCGCACGTCCTCTCAAGCGTTTTATCCAAAGCAAGCTTGAAACTATGATTGCCAAGAAGATTATTGCGGATGATGTTGAGCCTTACTCCACGATAACCGTTGACTGTATTGACAACACACTTATCCTCAGATAAACAAACTTATCCCTGTCGTTTGCTTTGCGGCAGGGATATTTTATGCATAACATCCGGCACAAAAAAACATATATCCAAACCTTTGCGTTATTGCCTAAAATAAATATGATAAAAATATGTATTATTGTAGCTTAAATGATTGATATATGAAATAAAATGTGATATAATAAAAAACAGCGTGTTTGAATTTTATCTAACAGGAGTGGCTTTACTTGGTTTTTTCCGATCTGCTTTTTATATATATGTTTCTGCCGGTATGCTTGCTGTTATACTACATCATTCCGTCACGAATATACAAAAACGGGATCCTTATTATCTCATCATTATTATTCTACTCATTCGGAGAACCCGTATGGGTTGTACTGCTTATTGCAAGCGCTCTGGTGGACTACATAAACGGTTTGTTTATTGAGCGTTTCAGGGAGCAGAAAATTGCCGTACTTGGCGTTGTTATGTCGCTTATTATTAATCTTGGCGTGCTTGCCATCTTTAAGTACAGCGGATTTATCATGGAAAATATAAATCTTCTGACAGGTCTTTCCCTGCCCGTTCCGAATTTTACACTTCCCATCGGCATCTCATTCTACACATTTCAGACTATTTCCTACACGGTTGACGTTTACAGGGGAAAAGCTCCCGTTCAGCGCAACTTCTTAAGTTTTTTAATGTATGTATCTCTCTTCTTCCAGCTTGTTGCGGGACCTATTGTTCGTTACACTACCGTTGCCGAAGAAATAGATTCACGTAAATTCTCCGTCGTTGACATGAGCCGTGGCTTTGAAAGATTCATTGTCGGTCTGGGCAAAAAGGTCATCATTGCAAACTCTGTCGGTGAGATTGCAGACGGTCTGCTTAAATTTGAGACTATACCCGACTCTGTTCTTGCAGCATGGACGGGAATTATAATGTTCTCATTGCAGATATATTATGACTTTTCCGGCTATTCGGACATGGCTATCGGTCTTGGAATGATGTTCGGATTTCATTTTGAAGAAAACTTCAACTATCCTTATATATCAAAATCGGCATCGGAATTCTGGCGCAGGTGGCATATCTCGCTCGGAAGCTTTTTCAGGGACTACCTTTACATTCCAATGGGCGGAAACAGAAAGCATCAATACCTCAACCTTGCCGTTGTATGGTTTCTGACCGGATTATGGCACGGCGCAAGCTGGAACTATATTTTATGGGGTCTTTTCTGGGGACTGCTTATCTGTATCGAAAGGCTGTTTTTCGGCAAGATACTGAAAAAAATACCGTCTGTATTTTCAAGGATATATCTTATATTTGCAGCAATTTTCGGCTGGGTATTATTCTATTTTGAGGACATGGAAAAGCTTATCACCTGCATAAAATCAATGTTTGGTACAAACAGACTTGTGCTTTACGATGACATAACCGTGTCGCTTATAAAAGGAAATTGCTTTATCATTGCAGCGGCAATTATCTTTTCGATGCCAATATATAAGATAACAGCCGACAAGATAGAATCTCTTGCAGAAAGATCCGGAGCTGCTTACTACTCCGCCAAAATAGTACAGAGCGTTATCTTATTTGCACTTCTTATAATCTGCTCAATTCTGCTTGTAAAGCAAACCTATAATCCGTTCCTTTATTTCAGATACTAAGGAGATGCAGCTTCTATGAAAAAGAAAAGATTATCACAAACAAGGCGCAAAATATGGGGTGCGGCATCATCTGCATTTTTCTGTGCGGTCATTGCTTCCGTATGTGTATGCATGATAGTTCTTGAGCGTCCTACTGTATCGGAACAGGAAAACCGCACCCTTGCAACATTCCCGAAATTTTCTCTCGAAAGCTATTTTAGCGGTGAATTTGCCGTACAGCTTGACAGATATTTCACCGACACGGTACCTTTCCGAGACCAATTTACAAACTTTGCGGCTCTGCTTGAAAAGGGAAAAGGGGTTGCCGCTCCAAAATTCTACGGCGTATCCGTTCTTCCCGAGGAAGAAGATACGGAAGGCACTGTGGCAAGCGTTCCAACCCAGACTGCTCAAACCACTCCGGAGCACAATATCATTCTTCCCGAAACAAAACCCGGCGAAACAATATACTCTGCCCCCGAAACAGTGCCGCCCGTACAGACAAGCATAACGGAAATTTCCTCTCCCTCCGGCTCGGATACCGGATCATCGGAATTTCTGAATAACGGCATTATCGTTGACGGCGTTGAGATGTACGGAGAAAAAGCAGGCGTTATGCTTTTCGGCGGCAACAAAAAGCAGGGCAAGCGCTATGCGGAAATTATCAACGAATACAAAAATCAGCTTGGTGAGGATATAAATGTATACAACATGGTCGTACCTACTTCTGCTGAATTTTATCTGCCGTCCAAATACAGCAAATATTCCAATTCGGAAAAGGAAGCTATCGACTACATCTACTCAAATCTTTCGGAAGATGTCATTTCCGTTGATGCTTACTCCATACTGGAGGAGCACAAGGACGAATACATCTATCTCCGCACGGATCATCACTGGTCACACCTCGGCGCTTTCTACGCATATTCCGCATTCTGCGATGCTATTGGGGACGAAATCCCCTCTCTTGACAACTACACCGCAGTAACAAAACCCGACCCATATGTAGGTTCGCTATTCGGCTACACAAACGATATCACTCTCAAAAACAATCCCGACACATTCACATACTATCTGCCGAAAACGGAATTTAAGGGCTACGGCTACACTTATGACACACTCACACCTGCCGGCTTAAACCCGATTTTCCATGAATATGTTACCGGCTACTCAATGTTCCTCGGCGGTGACAGTGTACACTTTAAGATCACCACCGGTGCAAACACGGGACGCAAGATAGTTGTATTCAAGGAATCCTACGGAAATGCATTTTCAACCTATCTCATAGACTCATTTGATGAAATATACATCATTGACATCAGATACTTCGGCAGAAACGCCGTTGACTACATCAAGCAGGTCGGAGCTACCGATGTTCTCTTCATAAACAATGCATTTGCGGCAAACACGGCGTTTCTCATAGACGGTATAGAACGCCTGCTCATATCCGAAACAGGCACTGTCGTAACAACCGTTCCAACCACGGAAACAACGTTGGAAACCAAAACAACGGAAGAAGGCGTTCTTCCCGATGAGGACAACGAAAGAATGCCTCAGACAACAGAGGTACCTCAATCCCCTGAAGAGCGGCAGCCTGTCACCGCTTCGGTAAACCGACTGGAAGAACTTCTTAACTAAACAAAAACTGCGTTTGAAGGTATATGTTCAAACGCAGTTTT
>CASFZT010000056.1 GCA_949299215.1 uncultured Ruminococcus sp. | reverse complement strand
TCCCCAACTGAAACTTCATCGCAGCTTCGCTGCGGCTTGCCGCGTTGAATGACGGGGCAAGCCCCTTATTGAATCTCAGAACAAGGTGATTTATAAAATAATTGAAAAAATATTGTTTTACCCCTTTTCAAAGCAATGTAAATATGGTATAATATATTAAATGTCTGTATGTTAGCCTTAAAAGCCAACAGTGCTTAATAGGCAGCGCTTTGAATGATTGGAAGGAGTTTATATATTATGCTTTTGCTTGAAGAACTTAAAGTTGAGCTTGAGGGGTATCGTAAGGATATGAAGGAGCTTTATAATATCCTTAATATTGATAAGGCTAAGGAAGAAATAGCCGTACTTCAGGAGGAATCCGGCAAAGAGGGGTTTTGGGATGACCTTGAAAATTCTCAGAAAGTTATGCAGAAGATAAAGCATAATGAGGCAACCATTGACAGCTATAATAAGCTTAATGCTAAGCTTGAAGATACAATAACAATGATTGAGCTTACACTTGAAGAGGACGCTGCCGAGGATGATGCCGTTGTTCTGGAAATAAAGTCTGATGCACATCATTTTAAGAATGAGCTGGAATCAATGAAGCTTACAACACTTCTTACGGGAGAGTATGACTCCAAGAATGCTATTCTGACGTTTCACGCAGGTGCAGGCGGAACAGAAGCACAGGATTGGGTGCAGATGCTTTTCAGAATGTATAATATGTGGGCGGAAAGTCACGGCTTTAAGGTAACAACGCTTGATTATCTTGACGGAGATGAAGCGGGAATCAAGTCTGCGTCAATTCTTATTGAAGGACTTAATGCGTATGGCTTTATGAAGTCTGAGTCGGGAGTGCACAGACTTGTAAGAGTTTCTCCGTTTGACAGCTCGGGACGCAGACATACATCTTTTGCATCACTTGAAGTTATGCCCGAAATGAGTGAAGCCGATACAAATATCGAAATACGTCCCGAGGACCTTGAAATTGACTTTTACAGAGCATCGGGTGCGGGCGGACAGAAGGTAAATAAGACGTCATCTGCCGTTCGTCTTACACATATACCGACAGGTATCGTTGTTTCATGTCAGACACAGCGAAGCCAGTATCAAAATAAGGATTATGCAATGAAAATGCTTATGTCAAAGCTGGTTGAGATAAAGGAAAGAGAACATCTTGAAAAGATTGAGGATATCAAGGGTGTGCAGAAGGAAATTGCCTGGGGCGCACAAATACGTTCGTATGTTTTTATGCCGTATACGCTTGTAAAAGACCATAGAACAAATTTTGAAAACGGCAATATTTCCGCAGTAATGGACGGAGAGCTTGATGGATTTATAAATGCGTATCTGACAGAGCTTTCTCACGGAAATATTACAAAGTAAGAGGTCGGTATGCATAAAATTCTTGGGTATATGCGCCGTGCCATTCAGGAATTTGACCTGATAGCGAACGGCGACCGTATTGCAGTAGGAGTTTCGGGCGGCAAGGACAGTGTTGTTATGCTGAAAGGACTTGTTATGCTGCAAAGGTTTATAGGCATAGATTATACGGTAGTTGCAATTACGCTTGATTCTCGTTTTAACGGAGAAAAGGGCAATTACGAACCGATCGCCGAGCTTTGTAAGGAGCTTGGAGTTGAGTATGTGCTTGTGGATACTCATATAGGCGAGATTGTTTTTGACGTGAGAAAAGAACCGAATCCCTGCAGCCTTTGTGCAAGAATGAGAAGAGGCGCACTTCATGACGCCGCAAAAGAAGCAGGCTGCAATAAGATCGCACTCGGTCATAATTATAACGATGTCATTGAAACCTTTGTGATGAATCTGACAATAGAAGGACGGCTGGGATGCTTTGCACCTAAGAGCTATCTTTCACGAAAGGATCTCACGATGATAAGACCGCTTGTTTTTGCACCTGAAAGGGATATAAGAAGTGCGGCGAACAGAAATAATCTGCCCATTGTGAAATCAAAATGTCCGGCAGACGGAGTTACATCACGTCAGAAGGTAAAGGAAGAGCTTGCTATGCGGGATAAGCAGGACAGAGGTTTTTCGGACAGATTGTTTGGTGCACTCCGAAAATCCGGTCTTGACGGCTGGGGATATAAGGATAAAACAGATTGATAATATATGATCCTTGTTGAGATGACTTGACAAGGATCATTTTTATTCCGTTAAAAGCTTGCGGTACAGCTTTAAATCATAAAGCAGTACAAAAATAATACCGGCGGAAGAAATAAAAATAAGAGCCGATAATAAGGCTGTTTCCGGTGAGATCAGCCGCTCAATTATATTCGCTCCAAGACAGCCGATAGTGCAGAGAAGCGACGGACGAAGAATAAAATCATGCAGGTCAAAATGTACGGAAGCGGTGCGGCATACAACTATGATACGCATGATGTTGCTGTAAATGTTGCTTGCGTAGTAGGATATGAGTACACCGGTGAAGCCGTAGAAATGTACGAATATGATAACGCATAGTATCCTTATTGTGTATTCGCACAGCGAGTTTATTGTTGAGAAGGTTTGCTTTCCGAGCCCCTTTAAAATGCTTTCGAGAATAATTTCAAGGTATATGAAAGGTATGACCGGGAACATCTTTACAAGCGAATCTCCTACAAGGGAATCGGACGGGCATAAAATAAAACCTATATTTTTACCCTGCATAAGAAATATTCCTGCAATAAAAAAAGCGTATGCCAGCGATTTGCTTAAAGCAGTGTGAACAAGATGACTTACACGGGCGGTATTTTCAGAGGACTTAGCTTTGGCTATTTCCGGCATCAGAATGTTTGCAAGACTTCCGAGAAGTACGGCAGGAAAAAATATCGTCGGAATTATCATCGCCTCAAACATTCCATATTCGCTTAAAGCCTGATTTGCAGAGGAGTTGTGCTTTAAGAGAGCAACAGGAACAAGGGCGTCATTTGCGGCAGACATGAAGTTTTGCACATAGCCGCTTAAAATTATCGGCAGGGATAGTCTGAGGTAATTGGGAACGGTGACGATATTTTGCCGTTCGGAAGGAAGAGCAGAAAATCTGCGGTATTCTTTTATGTATTTTGAAAGAAAATATATAAAGCTTGCCGCTTCTCCTATAAAAATGGAAAGGGCAATAAGAACGTAGATGTTCAGACCCTTGTCTATGAGGAAAAGTACGGATATGAGTAAAAATATCCACTTGAATGAAAATTCTATACAGTCACCGCAGCATGGAACGGAGATTTGGCGTATGGCGTTGAAATACCCTTTTATGCATGAGCCTATGGAGGCAAGCGGCAGTGAAAGTGCGATTATACGTATGGGCAGGGAGATATCAGCCGCTTCCGAAAAATGCGACGAGATGATACCTGCAAGTCCGACTGATAACAATAAGAAAACGGTGGATAGAGTTATGGCAAATGTAAGAGAGTACCGCATTATCCTGCTTGGATTGCGGTTTCCCGTGCCAAGCTCCTCCGCAACAAAACGGCTGGTGGAAGTGAAGATGTTGCCGTTTGCCAGTACCATTATGAACCCGAATAATGTGAAGATCAGAGTCATTATGCCGACCGAGGCAGTACCGAGCTTGCTTGTGATAAGAGCGTTAAGAAAAATTCCAAGCCCTTGCAATATAAATGAAACAATGGTCAGAGAAATGGTATCCCTGAAGATTTTGTTTATAAAAAATTTCAATGCAATCCCTCTTTTCTTAGTAATAATTATGAAAATACGGAAAAATCTATGCCGATGGTTGCTATTTTGAGAAAAATTGTATATAATAAAAAGTGTATGACTGTACATAAAAATCATTTGCCGACCTAAGAAAAGTAGGTTTGACATTGTTTCTGAAAGGAATGAAACTGTATTGGCACAGAAAACAAAAGCAGAAAAATTTTTCGATGGAATTAAGGATAAAAAAGTTGCGTTTATAGGCACGGGTGTTACGAATAATGATACAATGCGTCTGTTTTTGAAAAAGGGAATAGATGTGACATTGTGCGACAGAAAGAGCCGTGAACAGTTGGGAGCAATTGCCGATGAATTGGAAACATCGGGCGCAAAGCTTTCGCTAGGTAAAAATTATTTGGACGCAATATATGAAAGCGACATAGTTTTCCGTGCGCCGGGCGTTTATTATAATATTCCGGAACTTAAAAGGGCACATGAAATGGGTGTGACGGTAACGTCCGAGATGGAAGTTTTTTTTGACCTTTGTCCGTGTAAGATATATGGCATAACAGGTACGGATGGAAAAACCACAACTACTACAATTATTTCCGAAATGCTTGCAAAGAGCGGAAGGACAGTTCATAAGGGAGGAAATATAGGCAGAGCGCTGTTGCCGATAATTGAGGAGATAAAGGAAGATGATGCAGCAGTTGTAGAGTTGTCGAGCTTTCAGCTTATCAGTATGAGAAGATCTCCCGATACGGCTGTCATTACAAATATTTATCCCGACCACCTTAATGTCCATAGCGGAATGGAAGAGTATATAGGAGCAAAGAAAAATCTTATAATTCATCAGAATGCATTTTCCCGTACCGTACTTAATATGGATAATGCGGATACAAATAACCTCTCTGATTGTGTAAGAGGCGACCTTTATAAATTCAGCATAAAGAGTAAGCCGCAAAGAGGTACATACCTCGATGATGAAGGCTGGCTGTGCTTTACGGATAAGGGAGTTACGGAAAGAATTTTTCATAAGGATAAGATAAGAATACCCGGTATGCATAATGTCGAAAATTATCTTGCAGCACTTGCAGTTCTGCATGGTGAGATCTCAAATGAAACGGCAGAATATGTTGCAGGGAATTTTGGCGGAGTTGAGCATAGAATAGAGTTTGTGAGAGAGTTTGAAGGCGTAAAGTATTATAACGACAGTATCGCAACAAGTCCGGTAGCGGTAAATGCAGGTCTGAATGCTTTTTCACAGAAAATAATAGTTATTGCAGGCGGTGCCGATAAAAACCTTGATTACAACTTGATAGCGGGTCCCGTCAATGAAAAGGTAAAGCTGCTTATACTTATGGGTGACACGGCGGATAAGATCAAAGCGGCTGTAAAGGCGTATCCGGGATATGATGAAAATAATTGCCCGATAGTCCGTGTTAAGAATATGTCGGAGGGCGTGCATAAGGCGAGAGAGCTTGCAAAAAGCGGAGATGTGGTCACTCTTTCTCCTGCAAGCACAAGCTTTGATATGTATAGAAATTTTGAAGAACGAGGTCTTGATTATAAAAAGCTTGTAAATGAATTGAAATAAGAAGAGGTTGTCGGTATGGAACTAAAAAAAACAGTGATGTCGCTTGCAGATGCTTGTGGCGTTTCGGGTGATGAAAATGAAGCGGCGGAGCTTGCACTTTCGTTTTTGAAGGAGTATACGGACGATTGCTATATAAAGAATGGCTGCGTGGTCGGTAATTTTGGCGAAAGATGTGAGGGAAAGCCGCACGTTCTTATTGATGCGCATATTGATCAGATAGGCTTGATCGTAACATATATTACAGAGGACGGATTCCTTAAAATTTCGGGCTGCGGAGGAATTGACCGCAGATTGCTGCTTGCTCAGCAGGTAGCAGTGCTCGGCAGAGAAAAGATATACGGCGTTATCTGTTCGGTTCCGCCGCATCTTTCGGGCGATGAAAAAAAAGTTCCCGAATTTTCAGATATATGCGTTGATATTGGCATGACAAAGGAAGAAGCGGAAAAGATAGTGTCTTTGGGCGACAGGATAGTGTTTTTGCAGCATTGCAGAGAGCTTGAAGGCGATGTGATTACGGGTGCGGCTCTTGATGACAGATGCGGAGTTGCAGCAGTGCTTAGGGCGGTTGAGCTTGTTGGGAATGAAAAAGTTAATTGCTCGTATACCGTACTTTTTTCCACACAGGAGGAGGTCGGTGAAAGGGGCGCAAAGATAGGTGTGTATGATATAGACCCTGATATAGCAATTGCCGTTGATGTAAGCTTTGCACTTACTTCCGATGACTCGGAGATAAAATGCGGCAAGATGGGTAACGGCTGTATGATAGGTGTTGCTCCGTCACTTGACAGGGAGTTGTCTGTACAGATGATGGAAATTGCGGCGGAAAATGGTCTGCCGTATCAGACTGAAGTCATGAGCGGCGAAACAGGTACAAATGCGGACAGATTTTCCATGAATCGTGACGGCGTGAGAACAATAACGCTTTCCATACCTCTTAAGTATATGCATACGCCGGTTGAAGTCATTTCTCTTGCCGATGTTGAAAATACCGCTCGGCTTATTGCGGCTTATATTAAGGGGGTAAAGTGAAATGAATAAAGAGCTTCTTAAAGAGCTGTGTGCGCTGAACGGAATATCCGGCGATGAAAATAAAGTACGAAAGTATATTATTGATAAGATAAAAGATAATTGTGAGTATAGGGTAGATAATCTCGGAAATATTATTGTCTTTAAAAAGGGCAGAAAGAAAACCGATAAGAAAATAATGATCTCTGCACATATGGATGAAGTAGGAATGATCGTAACATCCGTAAAGTCGGACGGCACAATTACCGTTTCTGCGGTAGGCGGAGTAGACGCAGGCGTGGTTATCGGAAGAAATGTTTCGATAGGAGATAAAAGTATTCCGGGAGTTATCGGCTCAAAAGCCGTGCATAACCTTTCTGCCGAGGAGAAGAAAAAAGCGGCTGAGTTTTCTTCGCTTTATGTTGATATAGGTACGAAAAGCAAAGATGAGACCGAAAAGCTCGTTTCACTTGGAAACAGCGTGTGCTTTGCTTCGGAATATTTTGAATTTGGAGATGGTTATGTCTGCGGTAAAGCGATAGATGACAGATTTGGATGTGCTGTTATGATCGAGCTTATAAATTCTGATATCGAATATGACTGTACCTTTGCATTTGTTGTGCAGGAGGAAATAGGTTTGAGAGGCGCAAGAGTTGCCGCATATTCGATAAACCCTGATTTTGCTATTGTGCTTGAGTCTACAACGGCAGCGGATATTCCGCAGGTAAGCGGCGAAAAACGCTGTTGTGAGCTTGGAAAAGGTCCCGTAGTTTCTTATATGGATCGTTCTGCTATTTATGATAAGGAATTATATGCAATGTCGCAGAAAGCCGCAGAGGATAATAATTTGTTGTGGCAGACAAAAACTACTGTTGCAGGTGGAAATGACAGTGGGGCAATTCATATTTCAAGAGGGGGAGTTAGGACGATTGCAATATCAATTCCGTGCAGATATCTTCATTCTCCTTCGTGCGTGGCAAAGCTTTCCGATATGGAAGCTTCGGCGGAGCTTGCAAAAATTATGATCGAAAGAATTTGCGGTTTATGATAAAAAGAATATATAGCTTGCCCGAAGTAAGTGATACGTATTATGGTAAAAAAATACGGTCTTACTATGAAGCATATGGCGCAGAGTATGATTTTTGCAGATTTTATGCTTCGGATAATGGCGGAGTAATGCTTTTGTATAACAGCACAATGACGATAGACGGCGAGTTTGAACAGAGTGAGCTTGAAGGTTTTGTTGAAATGCTTGACCTTTGTACAATTGAAGTGTCAAAGGATATGCATTTACAGCTTGGAGAGGATATGCAAAAGCTGCACCGTACACTTTTTAAGCTTGTTCCGAAAGAAAATAACGTTGATAAGAAACTTGTAAATGTAAATACCTTGCATAAGGAAGCATTTGAGATAATATCGGATGGCTTCGGAGTGACGGAATTTGATTTGTGGTATGTGGATATTTTCAGAAGGATAAATAAAGGGTCAGCGGAATTGTATTTATATAAAAATACAACGGTTACAAGAGCGTTTGAGGTGGATGGCTTTGCTTTTTATTCGCATATTGCAACTGCAAGCGCTGAAAGAGGAAAAGGAACGGCAAGAAATCTGCTGTATTATCTTTGTGTGGAAGCAGAAAAGAGAGGCAGTGAGGCGTTTCTTTTTGCAAAGGACGAAAGGAAGTCGTTTTATGAAGAGGCAGGTTTTATTCCTGTCGGCTATGATTATATTTATGAAAAAGATATTTGATGTTTAAAGTGAGGTAGTTTTATGGCAGAAATATTTGATTCTGTACCCGAGAAAATCAAGGATTTTGAAATTGATGAGCGTATATTGAAGCTTGCCGAAAAGGCTGAGCTTGCCTGCTCCGATACATTTGCCGAGATTGACAGAGTGGCAAGAAAGAACGGCGAAAGAGTGCTGAGAGCTTTTATTAATAATAAAGTTAGCTCCGCTTGCCTTGCAGGTACAACGGGATATGGATATGATGATATCGGCAGAGATACCCTTGATAAGGTCTATGCGGAGGTTTTTGGTGCAGAGGATGCTCTTGTACGTCATTCGTTCGTTTCGGGAACACATGCACTTACCGTTGCATTGTTTGGCGTGCTGAGAACCGGTGACAAGCTTGTAAGCTTAACAGGTAAACCGTATGATACATTGGAAGAAGTTATCGGAATAAGAGGCAAAGGTAACGGTTCGCTTGCAGATTTCGGCATTGATTATGACCAGGTCGAGCTTATGGCGGACGGAAAACCAGATATAGCGGAAATATTCAATAAGGTAAAGGGTGCAAAGGTTGCATATATCCAGCGCTCAAGAGGTTATTCTTTAAGACATACACTTACCGTAGATGATATTGCTGAGGTCGTAAAAAGCGTTAAAAATGCGAATCCTAAAGCAATAGTAATGGTAGACAACTGCTACGGAGAATTTGTTGAAACGAGAGAACCGTTACATATAGGCGCCGACCTTATTATAGGCTCTCTTATAAAGAATCCGGGCGCCGGAATTGCCGAAACGGGCGGATATATTGCCGGCAGAAAGGACCTTGTTGAGCTTTGCTCATATAGAATGACCTGCGTGGGTATGGGAAAAGAAGTCGGATGTACGCTTAATCAGAATAAGTCCATGTACCAGGGACTGTTCTTTGCACCAGAGGTAACAGCGAACGCTGTAAAGTCTGCTGCATTTACAGCTAAAATAATGACAATGGCAGGCTTTGAATGTTATCCGAAAGAGGATGAAAAGCGTGGAGATATTATAACTACCGTCCTTATGAAAAATCCGGAGAATCTTATAGCGTTTTGTCAGGGAATACAGAAAGGTTCTCCGATAGACAGCTATGTTACGCCCGAGCCATGGGATATGCCCGGATATGATTCACAAGTTATAATGGCTGCAGGCGCATTTAATATGGGGGCATCGATAGAGCTTTCTGCTGATGCACCGCTTAGAGAGCCGTATGCTGCATATGTACAGGGCGGACTTACGTTCCCGACGGCGAGAATGGGAATACTTACTGCTTTGCAGGAAATGCATGAGCGCCATTGCCTGAAATTGTTCTGATAAGAGAAAATTTGCGAAAAAATAAGGTTGACAGCTTGTTGAAAAAGTAAATCTGCAACACGATTTCTTACGATACGCACAACCCCTCACAGCCTTTTATCCAATATTTTTTTAATATTGGCGAGGTTTCCAAAGGGCGATGAGCCCTTTGGTCGCCGTCCGCAGACGGCGAAATTCCCTAAAATGCGTTAAAATACGGAGTAAGGGGTGAAAAAACGCGATAGCGTTTTGAGGGGAGGCGAACACGACCGCCTCCCCTTTGCTGCAATAATAGAGAACCTTATTTCTTTCAAACGTCCCGGTGGGACGTTTGAAAGAAACTTTTTCGACAGCCTGAGCTTGAAAACAAATTTTCAA
>CASFZT010000055.1 GCA_949299215.1 uncultured Ruminococcus sp. | reverse complement strand
GCTATCGGACAGGTTTCACAGCGGAGTATTCGCTTTCCAAGCCATATCGGAACAGCGCCGGAATTTACAGCCGCCTCTGTTTCCGCATACTCAAAGCCGCCTTCAGAGCCTATCATAACGGCAATGCTTTTATGCTTTGCAATGTCAAGTGAGGACAGACTCTCTCCGCCGTTTTCATAGCAGATAAGCTTCAATTCCGCCGCCAACATATCATTCACAGCTTGCTCAAAGGTCATAAGCGGCGATATTTCGGGAATTATCCCACGTCCCGACTGCTTTGCGGCTTCTTCGGAAATTTTACGGAATCTTTCAAGCTTTTTGGCAAAATCCATTTTGGAAGGACGGGAAACGCATCTTTTTGAAATAAAAGGAACTATCCTTGTCACGCCAAGCTCGACTGTTTTTTGTATGATAAGCTCAAGCTTGTCCTGCTTTGGCAGCGCTTGATATAATGTCAGAGATATATTCGGTTCACATTCGGACGGTGCAGAGCAGTTTATGCTGCATATGACCTCCGTATTCGTAATAGCCGAGATCGTGCAGAAATATTCAATTCCCATATGACAAAAGGTGATATCGTCGCCAATTTTCATGCGCAGAGAGCGTCCTATATGATGTGCGTCGCTTCCCGTTACGATAATTGTATCGGTCGGTTTATGATCTAAAAAAAATCTCGGCATATAAATTAAAACCTCTTTCGATAATATACAAGCTTATTATATAATATTTTTTTTGCTTTTTCAAGACACTTTTTGCAGATAAGCTGTTGTATTGACGAAAAAAATGTGATATAATAAACTATATATGTATTTTAAAGAAAGTCGGTTGAATATGGCATATTATAATAAAAACAACAGCAGCGGTGAAAAAAAAGACGAAAGACGTGAATATAGGCGAAAAAAAGATGCAGATGTTTCAGCATATGAGAATAGCGAAAAAGAGGACAGAGGCTACATAATCGGAAGAAATCCCGTTATTGAGGCTCTCAAATCGGGAAGCAGCATTGATACGATATACGTAAACAGCGAGGCAGGCGGAAGTATCGGTCTTATATGCCGCATGGCAAAGGAAAAAAATATCGTTGTAAAGCAAGTAAACGACACAAAGCTTACGGTAATGTCCGGCGGTGCCTCACATCAGGGCGTTATTGCAGTCGGCGCTTGTGCGGAATATGTTTCGGTAGAGGACATACTTGCCGTGTCAAAGGAAAAGGGCACAGATCCGTTTATCATAATCTGTGATGAGATTGAGGATCCGCATAATCTCGGTGCGATTATAAGAACTGCCGAGGCTGCAGGTGCGGACGGAATTATTATCCCCAAGCGCAGAAGCGCATCGCTCAATCAGACTGTATATAAAACCTCAGCGGGCGCTGCAAGCTGGCTTCCCGTGGCAAGGGTGTCAAATCTTGCGGCAGTGATAGATACACTCAAGGAAAACGGCATCTGGATATACGGAACGGACGCTAAAGGCGAGGATTATACAAAGGTAGATATGCGAGGTGCAATGGCACTTGTTATCGGTTCGGAAGGCTTTGGCATGGGAAAGCTTATTGAGAAAAAATGCGATTTTCTTATGCGGCTGCCCATGAATGGAAAGATAACTTCGCTTAATGCATCTGTTGCGGCAGGTATTTTTATGTATGAGGCTGTAAGACAGAGAACGGTAAAATAAATTTTATAATAGGGAGAGAGTGCTTTGGCTGACAAAACTTATTCGGTCGATGATATATTGAATGAATATTCCTCCGGCGGAAAGGACTCTGCCGATGATGAAAATGTCAATGAGAATAATGACAACAATGTACATACGGACGAGCCGGACTGTGAAGACAGGGTAACCTTGCATAATACAGATATATTTAACAAGGTAGTGACGCCGGACTTAAGCGATATTGATTTTGATATTTCAGGCAATGATATACTTAAAGAGGCGGAAAATCTCCCGAAAGAAGAAAAGCAGAAGGCAGGTTTGAATGTCGGTACAATGGTTGCGGAAAGACCGGACGATACCGAAGCTATGGAAGAAGCTGCGGAGGAGAAATTTCCCGAGCCGTATTTTGGCATACCGGACGAAAAGCTGCAGGATAATGACCGCTCATTTTCCGAAAAGTATGAGATGGGCGATATATATAATGACGAAGAAGAAGAGGAATCCTGGTTCCAAAAGATACGCCGCAAAATGAATGAATCAAAGGCTGAAAGACATGAGGAAACGGACGAATATGACGATGATGAGCCGGTTTCCGATGTGTTCAGTGTTGTGGAGAAGACCGCACCCAAGAAAAAGGACAATCCTTTTGATAAATATGCGGCAATTTCCGAAAATGTGGAAATTGCGGATGAGGATATACAGGAACTGCCCGAAGCACAGGAATATACCCCGGATGTTACAGAGCCTGTGGACGACAGAAAGAGTATAGATGAGATACTTGAGGAATATTCCGCTCACGCCGACAGAAGGAAAAACCGTACCGAGGTAACTCAGCATAAGAGCTTTACCGACTTTTTCACAAAGGTGATACCGTCCGAAAGGAATACGAATACCGAGCTTTTGGACGGCATGATGAAGATGAAAAAGGAGCGTGCTTCAAGAACGCAAAACGTTTCTCCGATAGAGAGAAAATCCATATCCGATATTGATCTGAATCTTGACAATAAAATTATCCCCGATACATCACAGCTTCCGCCGATAGAAAGCGAAAACAGCGAGGCGGATAAGCTTTCCGAGCTGCGTGAGCGCCGCAGCAAGAAGATAAAGGATTTTGTCCTTATGGGTGATGAGGAGGATATTCCCGATGAGGAAAACGAGGAAGAGGAGCAGCAGGAAAAGACGATTGAGGATTTTGAAACAATGGAGGACGCACCTTCGATTGCTGCGGATATTGCACAGTCAAAGCATAAGCTTATGACAAGACTTGTTATACAGACTGTATGTCTTGTGCTGAGCTTGTATATTGCAATTTCAAACTATTCCGAGTCTGTTCCTGTACTTGATATATTCAACAAGAATACAAATACAGAGGGCTTCCTTTTTGCAAATGCGATTATCGGATTTGTGGCAATGTTTTTCTCATATACGGTAATATCAAGCGGCATATCCAAGCTTCTGTCATTTAAAGCGGACAGTGACTCTCTTTGTGCGGCGGCAAATGTGTTGAGCATGGCAGCGTGTGTGGTCATGTTTGCAAATACGAATCTTGTAAAATGGAATATTGTACATATCTATACTGCGGCGGCAATTTTTGCGCTGGTGTTTAATACGATAGGCAAGCTACTTATCGTTTCCCGTACTCAGAGAAGCTTTCGCTTTATTTCGGGCAGCAGCGACAAGTATGCGCTGTTTGTCATTGATGATAAGGAAAAGGCACAGGATTTTACAAGAGGAGCACTAAAGGATTTTCCGACGCTTGCATCGATGAGGAAGACGGAGTTCATCACGGATTTTATAAAAACATCCTATTCGTCAGACAGCGCCGACAGGTTCTGTAAGCTGTTTACAAATATAGTTGCTGCGGCGGCGCTTGTTGTGGCTGTATTGGCAGGATTTACCGCAAATTCGGAATACGGTGCCTCTGGATTTTATGTAGGTGTTTCCGCATTTGTGGGCTGTATATCCTTGTGTTCGGTATTTTCGATAATGCTGGTCGTAAATCTGCCTATGGAAAGAGCATCGAAGAAGAACGCAGATTTTCACGGTGCGGTTCTGGGATATGATGCAATAGATGAATTTGCAGATACAAACAGTGTGCTTGTTGATGCGCTGGAGCTTTTTCCGCAGGGAAGCGTATCTCTTTCTGCAATAAAGATATTTTCGGATACAAGGGTAGACGATGCTATTATTGAAGCGGCAAGTCTTACCAATCAGTCGGGAAGTATATTAAAGCATATGTTTTATGACATCATAGTCGGAAAGACAGAGATGTTAAATCCCGTTGAGAGCTATATATTTGAGGACTCAATGGGAATATGCGGCTGGATAAACAACAGACGTGTACTGCTTGGAAACAGGGAGCTTATGATAAACCACAGCATTGAGGGTATTCCCACTATTGAAAAGGAAACGGAGTATACCAGGAGAGGCAGAATGGCTGTATATCTTTCCATTTCGGGAGAGCTTTCCGCAATGTTCATAGTTGAGCTTACGCCGTCCATTGAGGTAAAGCAGGCGCTTGAGGGATTGCAGAAAGCAGGCGTGTACACGATAATAAGAACGGTGGATTCGCTTGTTACAATAAGCAATATAGCGGAGCTGTTTGATGTGTCGCCCGAATACTTCAAGCTGATATATTTCAGAAATCATACCGATTTTGAAGATATGGTGTCCTATCGTCAGAAACAAAGCGCAACGCTTGCCTGCTCGGGACAGTTTGCGGCACTGGCATCTCTTGTTTTAAGCTGCAAGCATATGAAAGGCACGATATTGGTCGGCATTGCAATTGAGGCGATCGCAATACTGCTGGGCATATTGATATGTCTTGCAATGGTGGTATTAAAATCGTTCAGTGAGCTGACGGTTACTATGGTCATAATTTATAATCTGATTTTCACTGCGATACTGGTTTTATTCCAGCTTTTGAGAAAGAATTAGAGCGTGTTTACATAAAACTAATATGCAGATTTTTGAGCATAATTTCGTCAAATTCAAGGCAAAAATTTGCAGACATACTGTCGTATTTCAAATATTTTCAACGAAGAAGCCGGAGGAATTTTACAAAAAATGCGTGTTAGGCTTTAATGTGAACACGCTCTAAACAAATACCGTATAGTCCGATGTTTGGATTATACGGTATTTTTATGCTTATTAAGCAGACGGCAAATGAAATAAGTTTGTATGAAAGGCAAATAAATAATATCTGCCCCGTAAGGTGTTTATTCCGTAATGTATTTTCTTGAATATCCATATTTTTTTGCGTTGCATATCAAAAATATCACAGTCATAATAAGCGAGCAAAGCTCTGCGGCGGAAATTGCAAGCCATACTCCGTTAAGTCCGAAGAAGATCGGCAGCACAAGCACATACAAGCGTCCTTATAAATGAAATAAGTGCGGAAATAAGTCCGTTGCCAAGTGCCGTAAAAAATGCCGAGCCGTAAATGTTGAAGCCGCATATCATAAAGCTGAGTGAAAAAAGCTTGAATCCGCTTACCGTCATATCAAAAAGCTCTTTATCATAGCTTACAAATATGGCGGATAATATCGGTGCGGAGAAAAATGCCGCAAGCGTCAGAAGTACGCCCGAAAGTCCTATTATTATAAGACTTTTCCGCAGCATATTGTTAAGCTCTTTGTGATTTTGCGCCCCGTAATTATAACCAACAATAGGTGCACTTCCGATGGAGTAGCCTATAAAAATAGAGGTGAAAATGAAGTTTACATACATTATTACTCCGTAAGCCGCAACTCCGTCCTGTCCCGCAATGTTCATAAGCTGATAATTGTACAGCATATTTACAATGGAAAGCGAAACCTGCGTCATAAGCTCGGATGCACCGTTAAATGAACCCGAAAGAATAATCTTAGGCTCAATTTTTGTCATCTTCAAGCGGAATAAGCTGCTGTTTTTGCGTATGAAATATACAAACGGTACAAGACCGCCCACGCATTGGCTTAGTGCCGTTGCAATGGCAGCGCCCGCAACTCCCCATTTGAAAACGGCTATAAACAGAAAATCAAGAAACATATTTGTAACACCTGCGCCTATTGTGACTGCAAGTCCTATCTGCGGCTTTTCGGCAGCTACAAGAAAGCTCTGGAACAGATTTTGCAGCATAAACGGCACAAGGGAAGCAAGGATTATCCTTCCGTAAACAACGCAGTGCTCAACCATTTCTTCATCTGCGCCCATAAGTATCGCAGCAGGGCGCAGAAAAATTTGTCCGAGGACGGTAATAATAATTCCAACTATGATGCATACCTTGACGAACATTGAGAAATATCGGTTTGCCCTTTCAATATCTACCTCTCCGACGGTTTTTGAAACGACCGCACTTCCTCCCGTACCGAACATAAAACCGATGGACGAAAACAGCATAAGCAGCGGCATAATAAAATTGACGGCGGCAAATTCTGTCTTTCCGACATAATTTGAAACGAAAAGACCATCGACTACGCCGTAAATTGATGTGAATATCATCATTACAATGGACGGCAGAACAAATCTGAACAGCCGTCTGTAATTAAAATGATCGGATAGTTGTATTTTCATATAAACCTCCAAAAAGCAAAATAAAAGCGCCCGGTTAAAAAATAACCGAGCGCACTCGACATCTTATCGACTTTGCAGCTGCGGCTGCAAGACCTCCGATGAGCAAGTATTATTATACACAGGCAATATACGTTTGTCAATACCTTGTTTTAAAATTTTTATAATACAGCTTTGCAATACTGCCGTTTTTTAATGCGTCCTCATAGTCGAATATGCTTTCAAACGGTTTTTCCACAGCAATTCCGCCGCAGGGAAGAGCATTTGCGTTGTGTGCGTCACTGCCTGCGGTCTTTGGTAAATTAAAGCTTTCGGCATACCAGTTTGCACGCTCATTCATTTTTGTATCCTCATGTCCGGAGTTTATGACTTCGACTGCAGTTATATTATCGGGGATAAGCGTTATCTTTTTGATATAATTGCGCTGTCTGAACGGATGTGCATGAACTATAAATCCGCCGCTTGATATAACGAAATCGGCATAGCTGTATATCGGCATATCCATTATTTCAGGGTGACGTTTTAGCCATTGCTTGTCAAGACCGTATGTGAGAAAATCTGCGCCCTCATAAGTAAATTCCCAGCCGAAAAATACCTGCAAGCCTATTTTCTTTCCTCGTTCAAGACAGTTTTCATAACCCTTGCAGAAAAGGTCTATGCGTTCCTCCCATGGCAGATCATATGGGATAGCCGAATTTCCGTTAAAAAAGTGATCTGTTACCATGACCCCTGTGTATCCTGCCGATTTGTATGCATCCGCCATTTCATATGCGGCAGATACCGAACAAGCACTTGCCTCAAAGGTGTGCATATGCGTTTCGTATATATAGAGCATTGTTTATTCTTCCTTTTTTCCGCAAAGACGTATTATAGCCTCTGCATATATTTTGGCATTGAGAAGCAGACTGTCCGTTTTAATAAATTCGTCCGCACCGTGCATATTATTTTCATCGCCCGGAAACTCCGCACCAAATGCAACACCGTTTTTCGTATCGTGTACATAAGTACCGCCGCCGATTGCAACCGTGTATGCCTTGTTACGTGTAACGTCCTCATATACCGAGAGAAGAGTTTTTATAAATTCGCTGTCTGCCGGAACATGATGCGGCTCGGAGCGTATATCCGCCGTGATGTCAAACAGCCTGCATTTCTTTTGCAGACGTGATATTATACCGTCACAGCTTTCGCATACGGGGAAGCGTATGTCCTGACGGCAGGTGATGGACTTTCCGTCCGAACGGCATACGCTTAAAACGGTGGTGGTTTCTCCCGAAATGTCATCGCTGCATTTTATACCGCAGGAAAGACCGTCCGTTTCGCCGTATGGGAAGAGTTCACAGAGTGATTTAAGAACAGGAGAGTCAGTCAGACGGGCGAGTACGGACAGCAATGCGGTGAGAGCATTTCTTCCCAATTCGGGAGTTGATGCGTGTGCGCTTTTTCCTGTTGCCTTTATTATGGTTTTATCCTCATCGGAGGATATTTCAAATATTATGCCGTCAAAATCTGCGGATATACTTTCAGGCGCAACACCTTGCAGCACCGTTTCCGCAGTCATAGGCACGGCATTTACAGTTTCTCCCGATGTTATGGAGAGTATTTTGGCGCCGTTTTTGCAGGCAATGTCGTCCGCATGAAGAGAAGTGCGCAGCATACCCTTTTCAATGTTTATAACGGGATAAGAGCCGTCCGGCGTAAATAAAAGTGGGGGTAAAGTGTTTCTTTTAAGATACATTGCAAGGTCGGCAGAGCCGTTTTCCTCATTTGTACCGAATAAAAGCCTCACGTTTTTCTCCAGTGGAATATCAAGCTCTTTTATTGCCTTAAGCGCATATATTACAGCTATGGCAGGTCCCTTGTCGTCAATTGCACCTCTGCCGATAAGCTTTCCGCCACATTCGGTAATGTCAAATGGCGGTACGCTCCAGCCTATGCCCGCAGGCACAACGTCCATATGACAAAGTATTCCCAGATGAAGCTTTTTGTCGGAAAAGAAATCCGCCTCGCCCATATATCCGTCAATGTTTTTTGTAAAAAGACCTGCCCTGCCGCATATATCAAGAGCTTTGGAAAGTGCCTCGGAGGGTTTCTCACCAAAGGGACAGCCGTCCTGAGGCATACCGGCAACTGACGGTATTTTCACAAGCTCACGCAAGTCGGAGATCATGTTGTCTTTGTTTGCTTCGATATATCTGTTTATGTTTTCGTTCATGGCACGGTCCTTTCTTAAAAATGTACGGCTGCCGGATAAGCAAATGCAATACGCTCCCCGACAGCCTATAAAAATTTATTATTGTTCCGAATTATTGACGGTACTTGGATTTACGGTCGTCAAAGACCTTTTTCTTTTCGGTCAGCAGATGTGTTGTGTAGTATGCGTCAACATTTTCACTTGTGCAAAGCTGTATGCAGACAAGTGCGCTGAGCAGAATTGCAATTATGTAAAAAATAAGCGTCTGTATGTAGGTTTCGGGACGCTGATTGGTGTCAAGAGCAAATTTGATAAATCCCGGACCTATCAAAACAACGGTATTAAGTGCAAAATATACACATGAGCATATTTTGAACGGCTTTGCCTTGAGAAGAAGTATGAGTGAGAAGAATCCGGTTGCGATGGGAAGATACATAAGCATACCGCCGAGCTTGTTTTCTTCGTCAAATGCCTGCATCTGTTCATTCCAGTTAAGCTTGAAGAATGTAATAAGAGCGCAGACGATACCGCATAAGACAAGCAAAAGAACAACAAAGAAGCCTTTCTTTGCCTTTTTGATCTTCTGCTCATTCATAAGGTTGTGATACATTTCAAGACTGGTCTTTTGGTTGCGTGTTGCCGGGGTCTTGCCTATTTCCTTTTCAAGGCGCTCCTTGATAAGTCTTTTTTCATCCATATCAAGAACATCCTTAGTGCTCAGATCCTCGGCTTTTTTCTGAGTTGGAGCATATTCTTCGGACATTTCCTCAACGGTTGCCGTGGAGGAAAGCTCCATTGCAAGATCGTCCATTTGCATCTGCTTCATAAGTGCACGGGATCTGTCTTTGGAGTCGTCATAATCCATATCACTCAATTGTACAGCCGCAACGCCCTCAAGACTGCGTAATGCAAGACGTTCCTGTTCTTTTTCGGCACGAATTCTTTCCTGTTCCTCTGCCTCACGTGCAAAATCGGAAAATGACTTTCCTAAGGGGCGTTCCTCTTCGGGTTCTGCTGATTTTGTATGATAGAGGTAATGCGGATTTTCCTCATTATCTGCAGAAAAAGCGTTAAGCGTCTGCAAATTTTCGTTATTCTCTTCGGCATCGGGCTGAGCGGAAACAAATTCCGTTTCTTCCTCCGAAACTGTAAGCTCCGCATATTCCTCCTCCGAGCGCAGAGATGAAGTATCTATACCGCTTACGGAGATACTGTCGGGATCGGTCTGTACGTCTTCCTTTTCATGCTTTGCCTTTTTTGCGGCGGAGAGAGCCTCCAAGCTGCCCATTGCAGCAAGGTCTCTTTCAAATTTGGGAACATAGGTGCTTTGCGGCTTATCCTCCATTTCAAATGGGTCAAGCACGTTATTGTTGTCATCTAAAATATTGTCATTCTGAGGCATATAATCAACTCCTGTGCATTTGTCCGAACCAATCTGCAATAATAACTTAGGCAAGATGTTCCCCGCCTCTAAGGCGGCGTGTTCCATATTCAGTTTCAGTTGTGGTTCAATCCCCAACTGAAACTGAATCGCAGCTTCGCTGCGGCTTGCCGCATTGAATGATGGGGCAAGCCCCTTATTGAACGCAAAATCGGGTATATAATGACGGGGCAAACCCCTTATTGAAAAATATAGTTTATATCACAACATAATACTATGTATATTAATATACACTTTTTTCAAACGTTTGTCAACACAAATTAATCAAAATATTTATTTTTTATGCCTAAACAATAAATAAAATCACAGTATTTGTTCGACAGCAGGTTTCGGCTCGGGTGTTTCTTCCAAAACGGGGTTTTCCTTAAATTTTGCATAAAGGTTTTTCAGATGCTTTTCCGCAACGGGTGAAAGCTTTGAATGAGCTGCCGCAGCTGCGAATTGCTCCGACTTTTCCACAAGTCCCATATAAAACATACAATATGCCTTGATAACAAGAATTATGTTATTTGCACCGTGATTTTGAATTTTTATAAGATGTGCCGACGGCAGCTTTCTCAGAAACTCATCATCATCGCCGTCTTCCGAGCGTATACCGCTGTAAAGCAGATACAGAGCCTTTGCGTATACAATAAATTCGTCCTTTTCAAGAGTATCGATATACAATTTTCCGTTTTCGTAAGCCTGTGCCGCAAGCTCATTATCTCCCGAATTGAGATAAATAAGCATTGAAACTGCATAAAAGTAAGCGGGGGTATAAAAATTTCCTGTAGAATGTGCAATATCCGTAACGCTTACAATGTCTATCTGTCTGAGAATATTTACCGCAGCGGTGTGGCTGCCCATGTTATCATGTATAAAAGCTAATTCAATATAATTTTTATTCTTCAGATTTCCTTTGCAGTTTGCAAGTAAAGTATCTATATATTCCTTTGAGTAGCCGTCCGCATCATAAATACGGTTAAGCCTTCTTCGCATTTTACGGACAGGCGTGCTGTAAATAAGTATGCTTATCAAATTTGAAATAAGTGCAAGCAGAAATGAGCCTGCAATAAGCATAGGCACAAAAAAAATCACATCAAAATCGGGCATATCTCCGGAAACAAACAAAAATCCGGATAATATTTTTAACGAAAAGCCCACACAGCATCCTATGATAAGAAAAATTCCCCACCATACGCTGAATGCTTTGGCGATCATTATTGCCTTTGCTTTTAGGTTCATCTGCTTTCAGTCCTTTCACTTGATAGTGTCGTGCCGATATGCTTAATCACAGATCGGCGATGCAGTTTATTCCGAAAGTGCCTTTCTCATGTCGAGGATAAGCTGAGCAATTTCAGTGTCATTGTATTTTGCTCCGCTCCATATTTCGTGTGCAACGACAGCCTGCCAGACAAGCATTGCCATGCCGCCGACAGCTTTTATGCCGTGTGATTCTGCAATTTGCATAAGCTTTGTTTTATCGGGGTTGTATATGACTTCAAATACACACTTGCAGCGTGTGATTATTTCCTCTGAAACGGGACAAGCGTCTGTTTTCGGAAACATTCCGACGGGTGTGGCGTTTATGAGCAGGTCAAATTCCCCGCTTATTTCATCTGTATGTATGATATGAAAGCGTGATATATCCTGTTCGGAGCAACCGTTTTTTATAAGCTCCTCAACAGCAGCCTCGGCAGTGTTTTCAAAGCCGGGGAGAACGGCAACGGTTATGTCCGCACCGTGCAGAACCGATTCAACAGCCATCATTTTTCCGACGCCGCCGCAGCCTATCTGGAGTATTTTTCCGTCAAGCTTGGCGCCTTCTGCTTCAAGCGCACGCAGGAAGCCGTAGCAATCGGTATTATAGCCTATATTTTTTCCGTCACGGCGCACCACACAGTTTACCGAGCCGTAGCGCTTGGCGGAAGCGTCCATATCGTCAAGATATTTTATAATATCTACCTTGAACGGGATAGTGATATTATATCCGTTAAGAGAGTTGAGATATTCTGCATTTTCGGAAAGCTTTTCGGGTTCTGTCTCGCATATTTCATATTCGGCGTCAGCTTTGCCCTCAAGCTCAAAGAGTTTTTTATGTATCGGAGGGGACATTGTGTGCTTTAAAGGATAACCAAGTATAGCGTATTTTTCGGACATAGCAAAAACACCTCTTATTTTTTCTTATTGGATTTTTTTTTATTTTTTAACATAATTTCAATCATTTTCTGAACCTCAAGTGCCTTGTCTATGCTGCCCTCTACCTTGAGCTTGCCAACGGTAAATGCGGCAATGGCATTTAAAGAACCGTCCGCAATTTTTAAAAATGTGTCTGCGGAAGCAATAAGCTTTGCGTCACGGTCTATATATTCATAAGGTTCAACGGAAAGGGTGTTGTTTTTATATGCGATATAGAAAGAGCCCTCGCCCTCGCCGATGATATCTACCTGAATTGCAAAATCTCCGTCAAAGCCTGTTGTGTCTGCGCTTAAAAAGCCGTCCTGTGCCTGTTTAACTATTTCCTGGTATGTCATAATAAAATCTCCTTTATCCTTTATATTTATTTTAAAGCTTCCAAAGCCTTTTCGAGAGTCTTTTCATTTTCAATATTTACCGCATTTACGCCTTTAAGCGTTTTCTTTACAAGACCGGTAAGCACCTTGTTCGGACCAAGCTCAACGTAATTTTCATAGCCCGCCGCATAAAGTGCGGAAAGCTCTGAGGTGAATCTTACAGGTGATACGATATGCATGGCAAGCTTTTCAGGCATATTGTCAAAATCGGTCTGTTCGCCGCCTGTGAGGTTTGAGTAGAAGCTTACGCAGGGTTTGTTAAATGTGATGTCAAGGCTTTCAAGCGCCGCTTTAAATTCATCTGCGGCAGGCTGCATAAGCTTTGAATGGAACGCTGCTGCAACATTGAGCTTTATGGCCTTTGCACCAAGCTCAATAAATTGGGCCATAGCTGCCTCAACAGCCTTGGGTTCGCCTGCAATAACGGTCTGTGCGGCAGAGTTATAGTTTACCGGAACGACATATCCCGATACGGAAGAGCAGATTTCTTCAATCTCGGCAGGCTCACGTCCCATTACCGCACACATTGTGCCATGCTGGTTTTCTGCCGCCTTCTGCATAGCTGCCGCTCTTGCCTTTATAACTCTGAAACCGTCCTCAAAGGAGAGTATTTCGGAAGCCACCATAGCGGCATATTCACCGAGAGAGTGTCCTGCCACTGCGGAAAACTCTATCCCGTTGTGCTTCATGGCGGAAAGAGCCGCAAGTGAGGTCATCATGATGGCAGGCTGTGCAATTACAGTCTGAGCAAGCTCGGATTCTTCACTGTTCCATGATTTTTCTGCAAGGTCGAAGCCTAAAATATCGCTTGCCTGCTCATACATAAGCTTTATATCCGGATAAAGTCCGCAAAGCTCCTTGCCCATTCCTACATACTGTGAACCCTGTCCGGAAAATAGAAATACCGTTTTTCCCATAAAAAACTTCCTTTCAATAAAAAATTTTCTGTCTGCCGACCGCATTGAATAAGGGGCTTGCCCCGTCATTATATCCCTAAAAAACGGATATTGTGTCAAAAAGTTCACAAAATGTTTTCTTTTTGCCGCCTTTTGCGGAAAATAAATCGGAATAATCCGAATAAAACTCTAATTAACGGTTGACAACATTGAAGAAAAATATTACAATGATAGTATATGGATTTTTACGGTCAAATGAGGAATATGCCCTTTTTGCCAATAAAAATCAGTCTTAAAACCTTATTAAGAAATATTATAACATATTTATAAAAAAAATTCAATACGGGGGTAAAATATTTTGTTCGGAATCAATATTATCGGAACAGGTTCATATACACCTAAGCTGACGGTCACAAATGACGATATGTCAAAAATAGTTGATACCAATGACGAGTGGATATCTACACGCACCGGAATCAAGTTACGCTGTCTTAATGACGGCGAGGCTACATGGTACATGGGTGCAAAGGCTGCTGAGAAAGCCATTGCCGCAGCAGGGATATCGCCCGAGGATATCGGACTTATCATAGATTCTACCGTTACGGGAGATTTTTATACACCATCCTGTGCCTGTGTTATACAGGATCACCTCGGCGCCGTGAATGCGGCTGCGTTTGATATAAATGCAGCTTGTTCGGGATTTGTCTACGGACTTGATACCGCAAAGCGCTTTTTGCAGACAGATGACGGCCTAAAATATGTGCTTGTCATCTCAAATGAGATACTTTCGAGATTTGTTGACTATACCGACCGTTCTACCTGCGTTCTTTTCGGTGACGGTGCAGGTGCGGTGGTTGTTGAGCGTTCGGAAAAGCTTTATTCAAGCTATCTTTTTTCGGACGGAAGCGGAGCCAAGGTTCTTTATGCAAAGAAGATGTTCCCTCAGCATCCCTTTCGTACATCGGATGCCGTTGATTACGGCGAGGATTTCACCAAGGAAGACCAGTTCCTTTTCCAGGACGGCAAGGAGGTCTATAAATTTGCGACAAAGGCTCTTCCGACAGCTTCAAAGGCTGCTGCCGACAAGATAGGTCTTGCTCTGAACGATATAGACTGGTTCGTTCCGCATCAGGCAAATATACGTATTATAGAAACTGCTGCAAAAAATCTTGATATACCCATGAGCAGGTTTATAATAAATCTTGACAAACACGGAAATACTTCAAGCGCTTCGATGCCCGTTGCGTTTGATGAGGCTGTTTCTGACGGACGTATAAAAAAGGGACAGAAGGTGTGCTTTGTAGGCTTCGGAGCAGGTCTTACAATGGGCGCTGTAATTGTTGAATACTAGAGCGTGTTCACATTAAAGCCTAACACACATCTTTTTGGCAAATTACGCCAAATTCTTTGTCGAAAATGTTTGAAATACGACAGTATGTCTGCACATTTGTGCCTTGAATTTGACGAAATTATGTTTAAAAATCTGTATATTAGTTTTATGTGAACACGCTCTAATACGATATTCATTTTGCGCAT
>CASFZT010000054.1 GCA_949299215.1 uncultured Ruminococcus sp. | reverse complement strand
GTGTTGCAGATTTACTTTTTCGACAAGCTGAAGCCTGTATGATAAAATCATACAGGCTTTGTAATTTTTCAATAAAGGGCTTGCCCCGTCATTCAACGTGGCAAGCCGCAGCGAAGCTGCAATGAAGTTTCAGTTGGGGATGAACCCCAACTGAAACTGAATATGGAACCCACCGCCTTAGAGGCGGGGGACATCTTGCCTAAGTTATACGGAAAGCTCGACTGTTTTGTCGCTAAGCTCAGATTTGTATTTTTCAAGTATGGGCTGAACGCAGTCGGAGATAAATTCTTCGACCTGCTGTTCACTTCTGCCGGTGAAGCTTTCCGGCATGAGGATAGCGTCGATCTCTTCACGTGTGATCTTGAAGTCGGGGTCTGCAAGAACACGCTCGATAAGGTCGTTTTCAAGACCCTCTTCCTTGACCTGCTTTCCTGCCTCCATAGCATATTGACGGAGCTTTTCGTGAAGTGCCTGACGGTCGCCGCCTTTCTTTACAGCATCCATCATAATGTTTTCGGAAGCCATGAAAGGAAGCTCACGCATAACTCTCTGTCTGATGACTTTTGGGTAAACAACAAGTGCAGATGTCACATTAAGCATGATGTTGAGTATAGCGTCAACCGCAAGAAAACCCTCTGCAACGGAAATACGTTTGTTTGCGGAGTCGTCAAGAGTTCTCTCAAACCATTGAGTACCGGCTGTAAATGACGGATTGAGAGTATCTATCATTACATATCTTGCCAAAGCGGTGATACGTTCGCAGCGCATGGGATTTCTCTTGTACGGCATAGCGGAAGAACCGATTTGATTTTTCTCAAACGGCTCTTCAATTTCCTTGAAGTTCTGGAGTATACGGATATCGTTTGCGAATTTCATGGCGGATTGTGCAATTCCGCCAAGTGTGGAAACTACCTGAGCGTCAATTTTTCTCGAATATGTCTGACCGGAAACGGGAACAACACCGTCAAATCCCATTTCTTCCGCAATGAGGGATTCAAGCTTTTTGACCTTGTCCGTGTCGCCCTCAAAAAGCTCCATAAAGGAAGCTTGTGTGCCGGTTGTACCCTTTGAACCAAGAAGCTTGAGCGAGTCTATACGATAATTAAGCTCGTCTATATCCATAAGCAGCTCGTTTATCCAGAGCGTGGCACGCTTGCCGACGGTGGTAAGCTGTGCAGGCTGAAGATGCGTGTAAGCAAGACATGGCATAGCCTTGTATTCCATGGCAAATTTAGAAAGCTGATTTACAACATTCACCATTTTTGAACGTATAAGCTTTAATGCATCACGGGTAATGATGATGTCGGTGTTATCTCCCACATAGCAAGAGGTAGCACCAAGGTGAATGATGCCTTTAGCCTTGGGACAAGCAAGACCGTATGTGTAGACGTGCGCCATAACATCATGACGTACAAGCTTTTCACGCTCGGCGGCAATCTCATAGTCAATATTTTCAATATTTGCTTCAAGCTCGTCTACCTGCTCTTGTGTTACATTAAGACCGAGCTTCATTTCCGCTCTTGCAAGAGCGACCCACAGTCTGCGCCAGGTGGTAAATTTTTTATCTGCAGAAAAAATATACTGCATTTCCTTGCTTGCATATCTTGTGCAAAAAGGTGATTCATAGCTGTTAGTTGACATTGACAACAACTCCCTGTAATTCATTATAAATATGATTATATCATAATCTGCATTTTATTGCAAGGGTTTTCAACATATTACGGTAAAAGCATTAATGCCGTCCGGTGAGCTTTACGCCGTAATACTGCCGTTGTGCTTATCAACAATAGATTTTGCAAGGGCAAAATCTAACCCGAAGCCGCCGCTGCTGTACGATATGACGGAAAATATGCAAGCAGATTTCGTACAAAGCCGTCAAGCGGACCTTGTGCGGCATTGTTTCCTTAACGACCGATATGCAAATAATGTGTACCGGTCATTTTCATGTAAAATAAAATTTATGCAGCTCATACTCAGGCGCAGAAATACCGTGACGGTTTTTATCCTCGTCGGAATAATCCGCATAAACTCCACAATATTTTTCGTCTGTACACTCGCTATACAAAATTGCAATACTGCGCTTTGTATTCTTCTTCGGACGTGTTTTTTCATCTGCATAAAGATATGCCTTTGCTTTTTTTATAAGCAGAGGCTCTTTTATTTTCAGTGCCGCAGGAAGTGCGCCGAATGAATTTGTCGCAAATCTGTCACAGACCATTTTATCACGCAGAACGTTTTTGTCAACACCTGACATATCCGAAAAATAATTATACACAAGTGCCGTATAATCATCAAGCGACATTCCGTCTGTCCTGCCTGCACTTGTGCCAAATCCGCTGAAAATATCAAACGGTGATCTCCCGCTGCTTCCAAGGATATATAAGATCGTGCGTCGAAAACGTCCGCTGTTGCAAAGCCTGTCAAGGGCGTCCTCCGTTAAATGGAGCGTCTGCATTTCTTCTCTTGTGAGCCATGGCGTTGACAGCACCTCATACGGCGGCTCTGCGGAAAATTCGCACGGATATTTTTCTTTATCCTCTCGCATATCCGCACCGTGCAAAAGCTTTAAAAAGCCCATCTGGAGCATATCCGCACCAAGCGAAAAAGCTGTGTTAAAGCTCTTTTTAAAGCTTTCCATATCCTCATACGGCAAACCTGCAATAAGGTCTATATGAACATGAACATTTTTCTTTTCGGTAAGCCGCAGGATATTTTGCTTTAATTTTTCACAGTCGGTCTTTCGGTTTATATATTCAAGAGTGCGCTCATTAAAGCTTTGCATACCGATCTCAAGCTGAAAGCGCCCCTTTGGTGCAGAGTTTATTATCTCAATGGTTTCATTGTCAAGAATATCTCCGGCAATTTCAAAATGAAAGCATACATCACGCTTTATATTTTCGGAAACAAAACACAGTATTTCCTTTGATCTTTTCTTATTTGCGTTAAATGTACGGTCTATGAATTTCACGGTGGATACGGATTTTTCGGCAAGCAGGATTATCTCTCTTTTTACCCTCTCCATATCAAAATACCGTACTCCGCCGCATCTTCCCGAAAGGCAGAATGCGCATGAATACGGACAGCCTCTGCTCGTTTCGATATACGGGATCCTGTTTCCAAGTGCTGCAAAAAATTCATCGCAGTACGGCGACGGCGTTTCTTCGCAGGAAACGTACGGCTCTTCCTCTCTCCCCCTTGAACATATTCCGTATCCCGTCGGCACTTCATATCCTCCTGCAATTGCGTCAAGAAGCAAAGCCGTACTTTTTTCTCCCTCACCCGAAATTACATAGTCAACATAATGATTTTCCATAAGTACATCTTCCGCATTATAACTTACCTCGGGACCGCCAAGTAAAACAATTATATCGGGAAAAGCAGATTTCATACGCTTTGCAAGTCTTTTTACAAGCGTTACATTCCATATATATGTGCAAAAGCCTATCACATCGGCGTGCTCTGCCGCAATACGTTCAAAAAGCTTATCCTCGCTTTCGTTTATCGTACTTTCAACAACTCTTGCGTTTATATCTTCCAACGAATATTCACGTATACCTGAAAGAATACACCACGGTGCAAGCGATGCATGGGTATACTTCGCATTAATCGAACAAATCGTAAAATCAAGCATGGTCAAACAATATCTTCAAAAGATGTTTCCCCGTTTCGGTGCGGAATATATTCTTTTCCGCTTCGGTTATAGCTTTTTCGGACATACCGTCTTCAAACGCATTTACTATAAAATCCGATTCAAGCAAAATACGCCAGTCCTTTCCCGAAACATTTTTATACGTATGGTGATGCGCTATTAAAAAGCATACTCTTTCGGCTTCTTCCGGCGTATGGTCTATCTGCGCAAATATCTCCTTTGCCGCCGGCACGCCCTCCTTCTGCTGATACTCCCCCGCAACCGACTGATATTTCTTTTCACAGTTATGTATGCCTATATCATGAAGCACCGCAGCCGCTTCAAGAATATTAAGGGTTTCCTTATCAAGTCCCTCTTTCTCACCTATCAGCTTTGCATATGCATGAACCTTCACAAAATGATTTATACGTCTTGGGTCGCCCTTATCATACTCTGCCGCAAGAAAAACAAGCTTGTTTATATCTATCATATATTCAGCAGCCTTTCTGCATTCTTATGCAATATCATCTCACGTTCTTCATCGGAAAGTGCTATCCTATTCAGCATTTCCAGCTCCTCAGCTGCGTTCCACATCGGGAAATCCGTACCGAAAAGCACGTGATCTGCGCCAAAAACATCAATAAGATAACGTGCCTTTTCAGGAGTCATATCATAAAGTGAACTTGATGTATCAACATAAATATTTTTGCCTGCATATGCTTTTTCCACATCGTCCCACTCTGACCAGCCGCCGAAATGTGCGCCTATAACATCAAGCTTAGGAAAAGCGTCCAGCACTCTTGCCATTCTTTCGGGCTTTGACCATTCATAACGGTAATCTCCCGTATGAACAAGTATCGGCATTTTTCCTTCTATATGCTCATATATTTTCATAGCCTTATCGTCGTCAATGCAGAACTGCTGAAAATCGGGGTGTATCTTAACACCTCTTAATCCCATGCCTGCCGCTCTGTCTATCTCTCCGCACACGTCCTCATGATCAGGGTGTATTGTACAAAAGCCTATGAGCCTGTCGGGATTTTCCTTTACCGCACCTGCAATAAAATCATTTATATGCTCTACCTGCGCCGGAGTGGTTGCGACCGACTGAACTATAAATTTATCCACACCTGCTCTGTCGCCGACCTTCAGAAGTGACTCGATCTTTCCGTCAAAGCGCATTATCATACCATAAAACGATCCTATTCCCTCAACTGCCTTTTCTGCAATTTTATCGGGAAAAATATGTGCGTGTGCATCAATAATCATTCTTACATCATATCCTTTTCTTTTTCATAAATCATTGGTATTTTAGGCAATGCCGCACAAAGTCCGCTTGATGGCTTTGCACGAAATCTGCTTGCATATTTTCCGTCATACCGCACAAGCTCTGTGCGGTATTGCCTTTATCTGCCCCAGAATTGTCTGTCGAGCGTTCTGTACTGTACTGCCTGTGCAATATGCTGTTTGTCTATTACCTCCGAGACGTCCATATCTGCTATCGTTCTTGCCAGTTTAAGTATGCGGTTATATCCTCTTGCGGAAAGTCCCATTTTGTCAAATACAGACTTCATCATCTCGGAAGCGTCTTTCGTAAGAACGCATACCTCGGAAATTATACCGTCCGAAATTCTCGCATTGCAGGTAATATCCGTACCTTTGAATCTTTCAAGCTGTATTTCCCTTGCTTTCTGTACACGCTCTCTTATCGCCGCAGAACTTTCCTCCTTGGCTGTCGAAGAAATGCTTTCATAATCAACGGGATTGATCCTTACATGGATATCAAATCGGTCAAGAAGAGGTCCACTTATCCTTGACAGGTACATTGAAACCTGATTCGGCGAGCATCGGCACTCATGCTTGGGATTGCCGTAATATCCGCACGGACAGGGATTCATTGCGGCTATGAGCATAAAGGAGCATGGATATGTAATCGTGCAGTTTGCTCTTGATATCGTAACCACCTTTTCCTCAAGCGGCTGACGCAGTATCTCAAGCGTCACTCTTGAAAACTCGGGCAGCTCATCAAGAAAAAGCACTCCGTTATGTGCAAGTGAAATTTCGCCCGGGTGAGGTATCGTACCTCCGCCTGCAAGTCCTGCCGCAGATATCGTATGATGCGGTGAACGGAACGGTCTTTTTGTAACAAGCGGTCTTTGCGGATCAAGAGTGCCGCACACGGAATGTATATTGGTAGTTTCTATCGACTCGTCAAATGTCATTGCCGGCAAAATGGTGTTTATCCTCTTGGCAAGCATTGATTTACCCGATCCGGGTGCTCCTATCATCAGAAGATTATGTCCTCCTGCGGCGGCAAGCTCCAATGCCTTTTTTGCCATCTTCTGACCCTTTACATCGGCAAAATCAAGCTTATCGTATATATCCTCCGCAGTGGGTATATATTTATCCTGCGGTGTTATTTCACATTCTCCGGTGTAATGCTTTATTATTTCCGAAACGTTCTTTACTCCGCAGACATTTATACCGTCAACAACGCTTGCTTCATACGCATTATCCGCAGGTACAAACACATTTGCAAATCCCTCTCTCTTTGCAAGAAGCACCATGGGCAAAACTCCGTTTATTCCTCTTACGTCACCGTTAAGCGATACCTCTCCGACAAATGCAGACTTTGAAAGATCCTGCTTTATATGTCCAAGTACACAAAGCATCCCCACAAAAATTGCAAGATCGTGCATACTTCCCGTTTTCTTGGTATCGGCAGGAGCAAGATTCACAATTATCTTTGCAAGCGGAAAATTTATATAATTTGCACGTAATGCAGAACGTATTCTTTCACGGCTTTCCTTTACTACTGTATCCGCAAGTCCGATTATATCCATATTCGGCGTTCCCTTGCTTGTTTCAATTTCAACGTCGACGGGAAATGCGTTCAATCCCCACAGTCCAAGGCTGTTGACCTTTGCGTACATAATTATGTTCCCCCAATATTTTAATTATCCGAATGTTCTTTTTCGATATGTCTATCAAGCCAATCCTTGATATCGTCATAAACCTCAGATTTATTTACCTCGTTTATAATTTCATGACGCATATTCTCATAAATATTAAGTTCAATATCCTCCGCTCCCGCTTTCATCAGGCGCTCAAACATTTCTTTATGCGCATGACCGTACTGTCCTATCGGGTCTTCCGCACCTCCCATAATATATATCGGCAGATTGGAAGGCACCTTTTCCGCCCATCCCCGCTTTGAAACGTATTTCACCATCATCACAAGATCATACATACCCTGTGCGGTAAAAATAAAATTGCATTCCGGATCCTCAGCATATGCCGCAACAACATTCCTGTCGCTGCATATCCAGTCATAATTCGTTTCCGGCTCGTCAATTTTTGCATTTGAGAGTCCGAACATCATCTTGTCAAGAAATTTAAGTCTGCTTCTCTTGCCCTTTACCCTTGCCGCAGTCTCGGCAACCGCAAGACAGAGGTCCATTCCGAAATCAAGCGTCACAGTTCCCATCAATATCACGCCGTCATATATATCTCCATACTTCGCTATCAGCGTTCTCAATATAAGCGAACCCATACTGTGTCCTATCATAAAATACGGGAACTCCGGATATTCGTCCTGCATTATTCTCGTAAGCTTAAACACGTCCTTTACAAGATATCTCCAGCCGTTTTTCTCCGCAAAAAATCCAAGCTCGTCAGCCGAATTAACGGACGCTCCGTGTCCTAAATGGTCATTTCCGCAGACTATATATCCATTATCGCATAAAAATCCTATAAAATCCTCATATCGTGTAAGATACTCACACATTCCATGTGCTATCTGAACAACGCCTAACGGCTTTTTATCCTTCGGAATATAAACATAATACGCAATACTGTTCACTCCGTTTGCACTCTTGAAATATTTTACCGTTTTTTCACAGTTCATGCGCTCATTCCTTTCATCTTTTCTATATAACTAAAACTTCATCGCAGCTTTACTGCGGCTTGCCACGTTGAATGACGGGGCAAGCGCCTTATTGAATGTCTGCTCAACAACCAAAAAAGTACCTAAAATCTTTGCACCTCGCCGCCTGTCAGCAGCGGCAAAAGCAGATGTCAATCAGGTAGTACGGCACAAATCTTTTATTTATGCCGCTGAAAATCCTGTTCTACAGATTTTTTAGCCAACATCTTCCATTCGGGCAGTTATTGAGCACGTATTGTATATTATACCACTATTTTTTACTAATATCAACATTTTATGCCCGGTATTTTTGCATATATTATAAATACCATTTTTAGGTAAACGTTTAACTTGTTGCAATTGTTAAAAGCATTGTTAAATAATTATTAAAGCTATTTTCAAATTGAAAAACGTATGCTATAATATTAATGTATGCAAAAATGTTATCCTAAATATTTATATGAGGTGACTTATGATGATGAATGAAAAAGAACTTTATGAACTCTGGTGCGAAAACGCCGTTGACGATCCCGATCTTCAGACCGAACTTAAATCCATCGCAGGCGACGATGAAGCTATAAAAGACAGATTCTACCGTGACCTTGAATTCGGTACGGGCGGTCTTCGCGGCGTTATCGGCGCAGGCGCATACAGAATGAATATATATACTATCAGACGTGCTACGCAGGGTCTTGCCGATTATGTAAACGATGAGTTCAAAAACAACCCGTCAGTTGCTATCGCTTATGACAGCAGAATAAAATCCGATGTGTTTGCAAAAACCGCCGCTTCCGTTCTTGCTGCAAACGGCATCAAGGCTTACATCTACCCCGAGCTTATGCCTACGCCCATGCTTTCCTTTGCTGTAAGAGAGCTTAAATGCAGCGCAGGTATTGTCGTTACAGCAAGCCACAATCCCGCTAAATACAACGGCTACAAGGTTTACGGTTCCGACGGCTGTCAGCTTACTCTCGGTGCGGCTGAAATAGTTCTCAATAACATTAACAACGTACCCATGTTCGGCGGTGCAAAATATATTGATTTTGAAGAAGGCATTGCTTCCGGCAGCATTGAATATATCGGTCAGAAAGTTATTGAAAACTATCTTGACAATGTTGCAAAGCAGGGCATTCACACGGAGCTTTGTGCATCAAGTGGTCTTAAGGTAGTTTACACTCCTCTTAACGGTGCGGGAAACAAGCCTGTACGTGCTATCCTTGACAAGATCGGCATCAAGGACGTTACCGTTGTTCCGGAACAGGAATACCCCAACGGCAACTTTACGACCTGCCCGTTCCCCAATCCCGAAATCAAAGAAGCACTTGCTCTTGGTCTTAAGCTTTGCGAAACCGTAAAACCTGACCTTCTTCTTGCAACAGACCCCGACTGTGACCGTGTGGGAATCGCTGTTCCCTCAGACAATGGCTATGTTCTTTTCTCCGGAAATGAAGTCGGCGCTATGCTTCTTGAATACATCTGTTCGGAAAGAACAAAGCTTGGCACTATGCCCGAAAATCCAATAGCTGTAAAAACTATCGTTACAACGGACATTGCTCAGAAAATTGCTGCCGAATACAATGTTAAGATGATAGACGTTCTCACAGGCTTCAAATTTATCGGCGAGCAGATAGGCTTCCTTGAAGACAAGGGTGAAGAAAACCGCTATATTTTTGGATTTGAGGAAAGCTACGGATATCTTGCAGGTTCTTATGTACGTGACAAGGACGCTGTTGTTGCTTCTATGCTTATCTGTGAAATGGCTGCTTTCTACCGTACAAAAGGCATCTCACTTATTCAGGCAAGAGAAAATATGTATGCTAAATACGGCGTATACAAGCACTCACAGCAATCATTCACCTGCGAGGGTGCAAGCGGCATGGAAAGAATGAAAGAAATCATGACCTCCCTGCGCACAGATACTCCCAAGGAGATCGGCGGTCTTAAAGTCACACGCTTTGACGACTATATGGCAAGCATTTCCGTTGATACCGCTTCCGGCTCACAGACAATGATAACTCTCCCCAAATCGGACGTTCTCACATTCGTACTCACAGGCGGTGCATCAGTCGTTATCCGTCCTTCCGGCACTGAGCCTAAGATAAAGGCTTACTACACAACTACCGGAAAGACACAGGCAGAAGCTGCTGCCCTTGAAGAAAAGATCGCTGACGATTTCAAAAATGTCCTCGGTTTCTGATCATAAACTATTTGCTTCGACTGTAAGATGAAAAGTTTGAAAACTTGTTTTCAAACTGCGAGTTTTGTGCTTTTCAGACTGCCGTCCGAAATTTTGCTTTGCAAAACCGCTCAAAACATCGAGAGAGGAGGACACATGCTTCTGATGAAGCATGGTCATAAAAATGTGGTTTGTCTTAGCGCTTCTGTCTGCTGTATTTGCGGCACTTACTTCAATTCTTGCAAAGATCGGTATTGAGCTGACCCCGCAATCCGCGCAAATGATGGACTGGTATGCCATGATCCAGAGCGGTGACTATGGCCTGACCATCTTCAAGACCCAGGGTGGCTACTATGACCC
>CASFZT010000053.1 GCA_949299215.1 uncultured Ruminococcus sp. | reverse complement strand
AAGCAGTACTCCCTTCTCCACAAGGCACGAGTGGATAGAATTAATGTTACAACTTCCTGTTAGTTCATGGAAACATATCTACGCCGGCTTGGACAGAGTGACTTCATATATTTCCGATCTTACGCACACCGCTCACTTCGGAACGGCAATATTTTCAGGAAGATAGACATACATATATTCTTCCCCGACAGGAGCGGCCCAGTAGGAATAAACACTCTTCCCACTGTCTACCGTTACCTTGAAAGCCTTTCTGCCGTCAACCTTTCTTTGTACAAGCGGAACATCATCGTCCGTATAACATTCAAGAGGCGCAATATCGCTTGTTTCAATGCTTCCGCCCAAAACATATACCTTGCCGTTCTTCACGCCTATCGGATTTTCCGCCGACGCTCTTGCAATTGCTTTTACATTAGTACCTCTTAACCTTACGTATCCGCTGCCGTACGCATCTCCTACGCAGGTAGCGTTATCCCCCTCGCAAAGGATATCCGCAGTGCCGGCGTTAAGAGTGATCTCGGCATTTCCGTTTATTGCACCTATGCCGCAGATATTTTTGCCCTTTACGACAATTGTATTCTTGCCGCCGTTTATCTTTATTTCTCCGCTGCTTCTGTCAAGTGCTCCAACGCAGCAGCAGGTATCTCCCGATATATTTGCATTTATGTTTCCTGTGCTGTTTATTCTTACAAGTCCACTCTTTGAACCTATGCCCACAACATTCTGACCGCCGATAGTTATTTCTATCTCGGAGGGATTTATTCTTATATCAGACTCACCTATAAACGACCCTATTCCGACAACATCCTTGCCTTTTAAAATCATACTGATATGTCCTGAAATAATATTTATCTTAGAGCCTGCCGACGCAGTTCCGCCGCCTATGCCAACGGCATTTTCATTTTTGGATATAACAGTTATCCTGCCCTCACAGTCCGTTTCGATAACGCCGTAATCCTGTATACAGCCGCCGCCTATCGCCACGGAGTCATTTGCCGTACAATTAATGGTAAGATTTCCACTGCCGCTTATATAAAGCTTCGAACTGCTCGGCACACGTATACCATTCTTTGAAAGAGTATTCTCTCCCACAAGCTCAATATTTGTAAATCCGCCTTTTGCTATGGTAATGACGGGTGCAGCAGAGTTTGCAAGATTAACTCCGCAAAGCTTAACCTTGGATTCAATTTCCATTGCCTCCACAGTTATCTTCATTTCAATCTCAATTTCGGGATTACTCTTCAGAACCGCAGTCTGAGATTTTATGACGATTTCATTATATCCCGAAACCGCAAGGCTGACCAGATCGACAGGCTCGCTGTCCGTAACCTCATAGGTCTTATTCACATGACCCGTATATTTCAGATTGTACTCAACAATAGCCTTTTTAACATCCTCGGGAATATCAAGCATAAGCACTGCCGCAGGCTTGCAGGTAACATATCCCTGCACAAGATCAATACCGAGCGATATTGCCGTTTCCAGCTCATCAAAAGTTTCAATGCCCTCTGCAAGGCTCATGAAGCCATGCTGTGACGCAAAGTTTATCATATTTGCAACAAGGTGCTGTTTCTGTGGGTCTTTGTCAATACCATGCATAATAGACTGGTCTATTTTAATATAATCGGGCTTTACGGTAAGCAGCGTCGAATCATTTGAATATCCACTGCCATAATCGTCAAGTGCTATCTGCCCCTTTCTTGACTTAACACGCTCATTAAGCTTTTCAATTGCACTTTCAAAGACGGGACTGCCTTCGGTTATTTCAACCACTATCTTATCAAAAAGCGTGCCATATTTATCTGCAAGCAGTGCAAAATCCGATTCGGAAAGTATCGTGCTCGGGATACAGTTTATAAACATTCTGCGATTTTTAAAGAAATCCTGATTTTCCGAAAGAAGCTTCATGGTTGTGAAGAAGGTTATATATTCTATCTCATAAAGCATATCCTGCTGTTCGGCAATACTCAGAAGCTCCGAAGGCATAAGTTTTATACCGTCTATCTCATGCGGTCTTATAAGCGCCTCATAGCCGTAAATAGAGCCTGTTTTTGCATTTACAACAGGCTGGAAATGATAATCAAGTCTTCTTTCCATAACGACCTTATTAAACACCTGAAGCTTTTTAAACTCATGCGCTCTTGTAAGATATGTTTCCGAATTAAAGCACACCGGTTCCTGACTGTTTTTGCTCTCCGCCTCAAACACAGCAAAATCAGCCGCAGACATCATAGAATTTATATTGTTATCATTTCCGTGAAAGCATGAGTATCCGCAGAACACACGCACATTTCTTCCTGCCTCCGGAAACGCCTCAATAACGCCGAGAAGTCCGTTATAAATTTTTCCCGCAGTTTTTGCACAGCCCTCATCATATGTATCGGTAACGATAACGCTGAACTCGTTATTGCCTGTCCTTCCGACAAAGGTATTGTGCGGATTAGCGTACATCTTTACATATCTTGCAGAACTTGCTATCATGCTTTCCGCCATACTGCTTCCGGAAAAAGAAGTTACCTTTTCCATGCCTGTAAGCACAAAGCGAATGATACCAAGCGTGCTTTTTGCTTGATTTGTTTCGGAAGAAGTCCTCAGCTTTGCAATAAAAGCGTCACGGTTAAGCATGCCGGTTGAACTGTCGTAAAATTTCAAGCTTTCTATAAGATTCTTGCTGTCCACATATTTGGAAACATCCTTAAAAGCAGTGCAGTCATATTTTTCGGTAGAATATGAATTGATCTGAAACCATTTATCTCCCGACACAGAGGTATAAATGCCCTCCTGTAAGCTGCACGGCTTTGATTTGATTTGCGCAATAAACTCCTTATATTCTTTTTCGCCTATGACAGGCTGAGCGGTTTCATAGCCCGTAAGCGCAGAAACGTCCACGCTAAGGTATGCTCTTTTACGCTTTTTATCATACCTTACAAAAGCATATTCCTGCAAATTAGCCTCAAACGCCTTGAAATAGCTTGTTTCGCTGTATATATACAAAAACACGCCGACAAGGCACAAGCTTGTCACAACGCAAAGCACCGCTGCAATTACAATGAACGCCATATCCACAAAAAACTGATACATCAGCAAACATACCAATATTGCAAATATACACACACCTGACGCTGCACCTAATGCCACTACTCTTTTTTTCCAAACCTTACTTATCATAATACCGTTAACACTCACCTTTTAACACACATTTGCAAATAATAAATATATTTATTCAAGGGGCTTGCCCCGTCATTCAACGTGGCAAGCCGCAGCGAAGCTGCGATGAAGTTTCAGTTGGGGATTGAACCTCAACTGAAACTGAATATGGAACCCGCCGCCTTAAAGGCGGGGGACATCTTGCCTAAGTTATAATAACATAAAATATTAAAAATATCAACGGCTTTTTTAACAAAAATTCAGAAAATTATTATATACTGAAATAAATTATCAACAATTTGTGCTCTGCTTTACATAAAATGTATGAGATAAAAACAAAAGACGCACAGCCGAAGCCATGCGCCCAAAATGATATGCCTAATTACTGATTGTCCTCAATGTACTTAACAACATCGCCGACTGTCTTGATACCCTCGGCAGCTTCGTCGGGGATCTCAAGATCAAATTCTTCCTCAAGGCTCATAATGAGATCAACAACGTCGAGAGAATCTGCTCCAAGATCGTCCTGGATATTAGCAGAAGGAGTAACCTTATCCTCTTCAACATCAAGCTGTTCCATGATGATTTCCTTTACCTTATCAAATACCATTTGTTTGCCTCCGTTCGCAAAAATATATTATATATAAAGACAGCACGTGTTTTCCGGACACGCATTGACCCTATATCCGAAAAATTATCTTATTTACGAAAATATATTTCTTGTCGGGATATTATTCCCAAATTTTACATTTCCGTAAACTCACCGATTTTTCTAAATTTAGTATATCGTTCATTAAGCAAAACGTCAATATCTATTTTCAATTTTTCAGTTATCGTTTTGTACAAAAAATCTTGAATATTTTCAGCAGTTTGACCAACGTCATTCTGTGCACCGCCAAAAGGCTCCGGAATTATCTGCTCGGCAACGCCAAGCTTAAGCATATCCTCTGCCGTTATCTTCATAATTGACGCCGCTTCCTTTTCCCTTGATGCGTCTTTCCAAAGAATAGACGCAAAGCCTCTCGGCGAAATTACGCAGTAAAGCGCATTTTCAAGCACGGCAAGCTCATCGCACACACCGAGAGCAAGTGCGCCGCCGCTTCCCCCCTCACCGAGCACAACGGAAACTACCGGCGTTTTGAGTCTCATAAATTCCATGAGATTACGTGCGATAGCCTCGCCCTGACCTCGCTTTTCCGCATCTACGCCGCAGAATGCACCGGGCGTATCAATAAAACATATCACGGGACGATGAAATTTCTCAGCCTGCTTTGCAAGACGAAGTGCCTTTCTGTATCCCTCCGGATGCGGCATTGCAAAATTCGATTCCTTATTTTCATTTATATTTCTTCCCTTTACCTCAGCGATCACCGTTACGGGAATACCCTTTATACTCGCAATTCCGCCTATTATCGCTCTATCGTCACCAAAATATCTGTCACCGTGCATTTCGATAAACTCATCAAAAATAAGCGGTATATAATCCTTTATCGTAGGTCTGTCCTTATGCCTTATAAGCTCAAGTCTTTCATAAGGAGTAAGATCATTTACATACTGTTGTTCCATCAGCCTATCTCCTCCCCTGACGGATTTTTATGCAGCTTTAAGATATGCGCTATCGTTCTTCTCATTAATTTTCTGTCAACTATCATATCCACAAAGCCGTGCTCCAGCATAAACTCTGCTGTCTGGAAATCATCGGGCAGTCTTTGCTTTATAGTACCCTCGATAACTCTTCTGCCCGCAAATCCGATAAGCACCTTCGGCTCTGCAATTATTATATCTCCGAGTGAAGCAAAGGAAGCGGTAACGCCACCCGTTGTGGGGTCTGTCATGACAGTGATATAAAGCAGTCCCGCATCGGAATGACGTGCCACGGCACCGCTTGTTTTAGCCATCTGCATAAGGGAAACAATGCCTTCCTGCATTCTTGCTCCGCCCGATGCGGTAAAAAGTATTACAGGCAGCTTGTTTTCCGTTGCATATTCAAAGGCACGTGTTATCTTTTCGCCCACAACGCTGCCCATAGATGCCATCATATATCTTGAATCCATAACGCCTATAACGCATCTCTCGCCGCGTATCGTACATTCTCCCGTTACAACGGCATCGGAAAGCCCCGTCTTTTCGCGAAGAGCGATCTGCTTTGCTTCGTAATCGGGAAAATCTATCGGATTTTTGCTTGTCATATTCTTATCAAATTCACGGAAGCTGCCCTTATCCGCCGTAATGGAAATACGCTCCTCTGCGGTTATCCTTGAATTATATCCGCAGCACGGGCACACCTTCATATTCTTCACAAGCTCGTCTGTCATAATAACATTAAGACATCTCGGACATTTAAAAACCAGGTCCTTTGGAATTTCAATAGGTTTCTCCGGCTTTTCATTGGATTCTTCATGTATAGTACCATTAAAACGGGTCTTTACCACATTAAACAAATCTTCAAGCAAAGCTTAACTCTCCTTTACTTTACAAAATATACGGTAATGCCTGTCGCTATTAATCGTAACGGTTCCTCCGTTGTCTGAACAATGTGTTTGGTGTTTGCGATCAGATCATCTATTACCCAGATAGGCAGATCATATACTCCGGAACATATCATTGCAATAAAGTGCATTATGATAAGGATCACATAGACCGTTTTGCTTTCATTCAACCAACTGAAATTTCCTTTTCCCTTGATCGCATACAAATACATAACGGTAAAAATTACAAAGGACACTCTCGGTAAGAAAAGCATAAGCAGAAACTCCCACCAATGCTTCTGTAAGAACACCGATACATCCTTAACAAAATACTCAAATGCCTCTCCCACGTTCTGCGGATCAGGTCTTATATTCTGCTGCATGAGCGGTGTCGGATTATTGTTATTGAACTGCGGCGGCAGTCTGCGAACCGTTTGCTGCTGTGCAGGCGGCTGTGGGTTATTCACCCTTACCTGCGGCTGATTATACTGCGGCGGCGGTGACTGCTGATTTTGCAGATTTTGAAGCTGTCCCATAAGTGCGGTCTTATTTCTCGCACCCATAAGAGCAGCTACCTGCATAGCCTGCTGTTTGGTTATTTTAGCATTGGGATTCTGCGGTTGATTCAGATTGGGGTTATTTTTATGTATCCCGACGGACTGCATATATTTCGGCTTCTGTGCAGACTCTTTTTTATCGGAAAGCTTTTTATATTTAAAATCGAGTGCACTTACTTCGTCCATCTGCGAATCTGCGCCGTCCGCTCCGAAATTATCATTATCCGGGTCAAGGTCATACATAGCCTCTATAGCTTTTTCGTCACGTATCTCAAATCCGCATTTAAGGCATTTGCCCTCAAAAACCCTACCCTCGCAAAGAGGACATTTTTCTGCCAAACCAACACCCCCGGATAAACAAAATACGTTTATTTATTCGACCTTCTGCCCAAATATCCTATATCGTATTTTCCTTCTTCAAAAACAGGATCTTTTATAAGCTCGATCTGAAAATCAATATTTGTATCCACTCCCTCAACAATAAATTCCGCAAGCGCCCATTTCATTTTCATAAGCGCCTCTTCTCTTGTGGGAGCATAAACAATAAGCTTTGCTATCATGCTGTCGTAATATGGAGAAATGGTATATCCCTGATATGCAGAGCTGTCTATTCTTATACCGGGACCGCCCGGAATATGAAGTGCGGTTATCTTTCCGGGGCACGGACGGAAGTTATGTTCGGGAGATTCCGCATTTATACGGCATTCAATGGAGTGTCCTCTGAGGGTGATATCCTCCTGCTTAAAGGGCAGCTCCTCGCCTGCTGCGATCTTCATCTGCATTTTCACAAGGTCTATCCCCGTAACGAACTCCGTAATGGGATGCTCTACTTGAATACGGGTATTCATCTCCATAAAATAGAAGTTGTTTTTATTATCGACCAGGAACTCAATAGTACCTGCATTAAAGTAATTGCACGCCTTAGCCGCGGCAACGGCAGCCCTGCCCATTTTTTCACGAAGCTCAGGAGTCATTACAACGGACGGTGTTTCCTCCAGCACCTTCTGATTTCTTCTCTGCATGGAGCAGTCACGTTCTCCAAGATGCACGACATTTCCGTGCTTATCGGCAAGTATCTGAAATTCTATATGCTTGGGATTTACAATAAATTTTTCCATGTAAATGCTGTCATCACCGAAAAAGTTAAGCGCCTCCTGCTTTGCGGCAATTATCTGAGCTTCAAGCTCTTCGGGGCGCTCGACAAGACGTATTCCCCGTCCGCCGCCGCCTGCGGAAGCCTTTACCATAAGGGGATAGCCTATCTCCTCATTTGCAAGCCTTACAGCCTCCTCCATTGACTTCACAGCACCGTCAGAACCCGGCACAACGGGAACTCCGGCATTTTTCATGGCAGCCTTTGCCGCCGCCTTATCGCCGAGCATTTCTATCGACTCGGGTGCGGGACCTATAAAATTAATTCCGCATTTTCTGCAATTTTCGGCAAATGACGCATTCTCCGAAAGAAAACCGAATCCCGGATGCAAAGCGTCCGCTCCCGTAATTTCGCAGGCGGCGATTATCGCCTTTTCATTAAGATAGCTGTCTTTTGTGGCAGGACCGCCTATACAAACCGCTTCATCTGCAATTTTGGCATGAAGGGCATTGCGGTCAGCGGTCGAAAATACCGCAACAGTCTTTATTCCAAGCTCACGGCACGCACGAATAACTCTTACCGCAATTTCGCCTCGATTGGCAATAAGAACTTTTTTAAACATGGTCTGATCCTCTTTTCATGGGGCAAGAAACCCGTACCGACAAACAACATATGCATTACATAAACGGTACGGCTTTCCGAAAATATTATGCCGCTTACTTGATGGCAAAGGTTATCTCGGCAGAAACGGCTTTTTCTCCGTTTACCGTTGCAACAGCCTTTCCGACGCCTATCGGTCCTTTTATCTTTATTATCTCCACTTCAATGCGGAGCGTATCGCCGGGAATGACTTGTCTGCGGAACTTAGCTTCCTTTATGCCGCCGAAAAAGCCTATCTTTCCCTTGTTTTCCGGCATGGAGAGCATTGCCACCGCACCTGCCTGAGCGCACATTTCTATCATAAGCACACCGGGCACAACGGGATAATCGGGAAAATGTCCCTTGAACCAGAATTCATCGGGGCTCATATATTTTGTGGCAACTACCTTTTTACCGACTTCCATTTCCTCTATAGTATCAATAAGCATAAACGGGTCACGATGCGGGATTATCTCCATTATCTGCTCTTTATTCATAAATGGCATTTTTTCGTCCTCCGTTTACTGTATTATCATAATAGGCTGGTCAAACTCAACTGCCTCGCCGTTTTTTACAAGTATCTTTGCTACAGTGCCGTCATACTCGCTCTGAATTTCATTCATAAGCTTCATTGACTCGATTATCATAAGCACGTCGCCTTTCTTTACTTGCTGTCCTTCCGTTACAAAAGGAGGCTTATCGGGAGCCGCAGCAGCATAGAATGTTCCCACGATAGGAGATTTAACTACATTTCCGTTAAATGCCGTCTCCGCCTCAACTGACGGCTTTGCATCGGGAGCGGCATAATTTACTGCCATCGGCATCGGGTCACGCTGCATCGGCGGCATGGGAGACATACCCATAGGCGCACAGCTTCTGCCCTTTATCGTGATCTTTTTATCGTCATCTACAATGGTTATCTCGCCAAGCTCCTTTTCCTTTACGATATCGGCAAGCTTTTCAATCGTTTCAATATCAAAAGAACTGTAAATCTTATTACCCATTTCAGAACTTCCTTTCACTTTGGATCAGTCCTTGTATTTTACAAGGCAGAGTGCGGCATTATGTCCGCCAAATCCAAGATTATTTGTAATAGCCGTATTTACGGTCATTTCTCTGTTTCCGTCTACGCAATAATCAAGATCGCATTCGGGGTCTGCAACCTGATATCCAAGCGTCTTGTGTACAAAATCATTCTTACAAGCAAGTGCGGTAGCAATCGTTTCAACGGCACCTGCGGCTCCGAGAAGATGTCCCGTCATTGACTTTGTGGAATTGATAACAACCTTTCTTGCAGCCTCTTCTCCGAGAGCTCTCTTTATTGCGATAGTTTCATATTTATCATTAAGACCGGTAGATGTGCCGTGAGCGTTGATATAATCAATATCCTCCGCCTTAAGGCCTGCTTCGGTATACGCATTCTTTATAGCCGCAGCATCGGCATCACCCTCAGGTGAAGGAGATGTCATATGATAAGCATCGCCCGTTGCACCATAGCCCTTTATTTCTGCATATATCTTAGCGCCTCTTGCCTTTGCATGCTCCAATTCCTCAAGAACAAGTGCACCGCAGCCCTCACCGAGAACAAATCCGTTTCTTTCTGCATCAAAGGGAATGGAGCATCTGTCAAGATCGGTAGAACGTGTAAGCGCCTTCATATTATTAAATCCGCCGAGTGCAAATTCACTTACACAGGATTCTGCTCCGCCCGCAATACAAACATCAAGATATCCGTCCTTGATCTTGCGGAAAGCCTCGCCTATCGCATGAGTAGAGGACGAACAAGCGGTCGTTGTACAGTAATTGTCGCCCTTAAAGCCTGTACGCATGGAAATTGTACCTGCCGCCATATTTGCGATCATCATGGGAACATAGAAAACTGAAATTCGATCGGGACCCTTTTCCTCATACTTTGCGTGTTCCTGGAGCGTAAGATTAAGTCCGCCTATTCCGACGCCGAAAATAACGCCTGCTCTGAACGGATCCACGTCCTTGAAATCCGTACCACAGTCCTCTATCGCATCCATAGCGGCGCATACGGAAAACTGTGTAAAACGATCCATACGTCTTGCTTCTTTTTTATCAATATGCTTTTCGGGATTAAAATCCATAGAACGTGCAGCTATTCTTACCGGAAAGTCCTCTGCAACTATATCGTCAACAAATCCAAAGCCGTGTTTATTTGCTTTTATATTATTCCAAAATTCCCCGACCGTATTTCCGATAGGGGAAACAACTCCCATGCCTGTGATAACAACTCTTTTCATAAAACTAAAAAACCATCCTCTCGTTTTTTGGTAATATATAACTCCTCTAAGGCGGCGGGTTCCATATTCAGTTTCAGTTGGGGTTCAATCCCCAACTGAAACTTCATCGCAGCTTCGCTGCGGCTTGCCACGTTGAATGACGAGGCAAGCCTCTTATTGAATGACGGGCAAGCCCCTTATTGAATAAATGATTACATTGAAAGTCCGCCTGAAATTTCAATAGTCTGTCCCGTTACATAGGAAGCGTCATCCGATGCAAGGAAGGACACAACGCCGGAAATCTCATCAACCGTACCATATCTTTTCATAGCGATGGCTTCAAGCATCTTAGCTTTCTGCTCATCTGTAAGCTTATCCGTCATAGGTGTTTGGATAAAACCGGGAGCAACGGCGTTTACATTGATATTTCTTGAGCCAAGCTCCTTTGCAGCAGTCTTTGTCATGCCGATAATAGCAGCCTTTGATGCGGAATAATTTATCTGACCGGGGTTTCCGTAAAGACCTGCAACGGATGCAAGATTTATTATCTTGCCCGACTTCTGGCGTATCATAACATTGCCTGCAAGCTTCATCATATTGAATACGCTTTTCTGATTTACGGCAATTACCATATCATACTGTTCCTCGGACATTCTTGCCATAAGTCCGTCTCTTGTGATACCTGCATTGTTTACAAGCACGTCAATAGTGCCGAAGCGTTCCTTTACAGTCTTTACCATAGCCTCGCAGCTGTCGTATTTTGAAACATCCGCACAGAAAACTTCAGCCTCAACGCCAAGTGCTCTTATCTTATCGGCAATGTCGTTATTTTCAAACATACTTTCATTCAAATCGTTTAGTGCGATGTTATATCCGTCCTTTGCAAGACGAAGAGCGATAGCAGCTCCGATACCTCTTGATGAACCGGTAATTATTGCAGTTTTAGCCATTTTTATACCTAACCTTTCTTAAT
>CASFZT010000052.1 GCA_949299215.1 uncultured Ruminococcus sp. | reverse complement strand
TGATCGTGGTTGATGATTCAAGGCTTTTTCGTGAAATCATAAAGCAAAGATTATCGGGCAACGCAAATATAGAAGTCGTCGGAACGGCAAGCGATGCCGCAGAGGCAAAGGAAATGATTGAAAAATTTTCTCCCGATGCGCTTATTCTGGATATAACCATGCCGAGAGTTGACGGGATCATGTTCCTGCGTCAGTGTAATTTGCCATGTATAATGGTGTCTAATGCAGAGATAGACGAAAGAGAGCTTATAGAATGCGGTGCGGCGGCATTTTTGCACAAGCCGCAGTCGCCGTCCGAGATGGTAACATTTATAAATGTGCTTTGCACAAAGATAATATCCGCCGTGTCGGACAGAACGAGCGTTTCTTTTTCGGCGCCGGGAAATACGGTGCTTTCCGATGAAAGAAATCCCATTGAATCGGGAACTGTATACAAAAAAAATACAGCAGATGTTTTTTCAGACAGCTCATCAAGGATAAAAAAACCGGAGCCTGTGTATCCTGCAAGAGAAGATGTTTCCGAGGCGGCACATAGGGTTAAGGACGGATATGTAATTGCGCTTGGCGCTTCAACGGGAGGTACTGACGCACTTGAATGTGTAATAAGGTCATTTTCGGCAGATATGCCGCCGATACTTGTTGTACAGCATATGCCTCCTGTGTTTACGAATATGTATGCGGAAAGACTTAACAAAACCTGCCGCATGAATGTCAGGGAAGCGGTGGACGGATACAGAATAAAGCAGGGCGACTGTATTATCGGTGCAGGCGGGTATCATCTTGAATTGAAGAAAGACGCTATGGGTTATTATATAAAGAGTACGCCCGGCGAAAAGGTATCGGGGCATTGTCCGTCAGTAGACGTGCTGTTTTCAAGCGTTGCTGAAACTGCGGGAAACAAGGCGATAGCGGCTATTCTTACGGGAATGGGTGCAGACGGAGCAAAGGGTCTGCTGAAAATACGCAAAAGCGGCGGCTACACGATAGGTCAGGATAAAGAAAGCTGCGTGGTTTACGGTATGCCTATGGAGGCGTATAAAATAGGTGCGTGCTGTGAACAGCAGCCGCTGACGGAGATTGGCGCACAGATATGCAGGAAGCTTGCGGCAGGCTGGAGATAAATCAAAAATAATTTAAGGGAAGGCAATTATGTCTTCCCTTTTTATATAACTTAGGCAAGATGTCCTCCGCCTCTAAGGCGGCAGTTTCCATATTAACAAAAAAAATCCCCCGGATATGCGCATATCAGGGGGATCAAATTATTTATCAAGCCAATTTAAGCTTATAATTACTTCTCTTCACCGTAAAGCTTGGTGAGTCTTGTGAGATAATCATATCTGTCCTTAGCATTAGCAACAGCTGCATTGAAGAGTCTGTCTGCTCTTTCTGGATTCTGTCTTGCAAGTGAGTTGTAACGAACTTCACCCATAAGGAATTCCTTGTACTTGTCATCAATTGCAGGTACCTTGCTGTCAAGGATGAACGGATTCTTGCCCTCAGCCTTGAGAGTAGGATTGTATCTGTAAAGATGCCAGTAACCAGCCTCTACAGCCTTCTTCTCTTCTTCCATTGCCTTAGCCATGCCTGCCTTGATACCGTGGTTGATACAAGGAGCATATGCAATAATGATGGAAGGACCGTGATATGCTTCAGCTTCGCTGATAGCCTTGATACACTGGTTCATATCAGCACCCATAGCAATGTGTGCAACGTATACATAACCATAGCTCATTGCAATACCTGCAAGGTCCTTCTTCTTTGTTTCCTTGCCTGCAGCTGCAAACTGTGCGATAGCACCTGTAGGTGTGGACTTGGAGGACTGTCCGCCTGTGTTGGAGTAAACTTCTGTATCGAATACGAAGATATTGATGTCTTCGTTCTGTGCAATTACGTGGTCAAGACCGCCGAAGCCGATATCGTATGCCCAACCGTCGCCGCCGAAGATCCAGAGTGACTTCTTGCCGAGGTAATCCTTAAGATCGAGAACTGCCTTAGCGTCAGCAGATTTGCTCTTGGAAAGCTCTGCAACGAGTGCCTTTGTAGCCTCTGCATTCTCTGCACCGTTGTCCATTGTAGCAAGATAATTTTCAATAGCTGTCTTAAGTGCGCCCTTAGCGGACTTCTCCATTTCAAGGAGCATAGCAACTGCTCTCTGACGGAGTGTGTTCTGTGCAAGGAACATACCGTAGCCGTACTCTGCGTTATCTTCAAAGAGTGAGTTAGCCCAGGCAGGACCCTTGCCTTCCTTATTTACTGTGTAAGGAGTAGAAGGTGCGGAGCCGCCCCAGATGGAAGAACAGCCTGTTGCGTTAGCAATGTACATTCTGTCGCCGAAGAGCTGTGTAACGAGCTTAGCGTAAGGTGTTTCACCACAGCCTGCGCAAGCGCCGGAGAATTCGAGAAGCGGCTGCTTGAACTGTGAACCCTTTACTGTATTTTCCTTGAACTTAGCTGCAACTTCGGGCTTGGAAGGAAGCTCAACTGCATAATCGAATACCTTCTGGGAATCTGTCTGTGTAGCGAGATTTTCCATTGTAAGAGCCTTAGCGCCCTTCTTGCCGGGACACACGTTAGCGCAGGAACCGCAGCCTGTGCAGTCCATAGCGGAAACTGTCATAACGAAATTCATTCCGTCTACGCCTGTCATCTTAACGCTCTTTGTGCCCTTAGGAGCCTTTGCAAGCTCTGCGTCTGTCATAGCAACAGGACGGATTACAGCGTGAGGACATACATATGCACAGAAGTTACACTGGATACAATTGTCGCTGTTCCAAGCAGGAACGTCAACTGCAATACCTCTCTTTTCATATGCAGCAGAACCCTGCGGGAATGTACCGTCCGGCATATCCTTGAATGCGGAAACAGGGAGTGTATCGCCAAGCTGTGCGTTTACGGGGATCTGAATATTGTTTACATAGTCAACAACTTCCTTGCGTCCCTTCTTAGCAGCAGGCATACCCATTGCTGTATCCTTAGCAGTCTTCCAGGAATCGGGAACGTCGATCTTAACGATGCTCTGTGCGCCCTGATCGATAGCGTCATAGTTCATCTTAACAACATCGTCGCCCTTCTTGCCGAATGAAGCAAGAGCCTTTTCCTTCATGTACTTGATAGCGTCATCCTCGGGAATGATCTTTGCAAGCTTAAAGAATGCGGACTGGAGAACTGTGGATGTTCTGTTGCCAAGACCGATCTTTCTTGCAATATCAACACCATCGATGATATAGAAGCTGATATTGTTTTCAGCAATATATCTCTTGACCTGACCGGGGAGGTGCTTTTCAACCTCGTCCTTGCTCCACTGGCAGTTGAGGAGGAATGTTCCGCCCGGCTTAATGTCCTGAACCATATTGTACTTGTCAATATAGGACTGGTTGTGACAAGCAACGAAGTCAGCCATATTAATAAGGTATGTGGACTTGATAGGCGTCTTGCCGAATCTGAGGTGAGAAACGGTTACGCCGCCCGACTTCTTGGAGTCATATGCAAAGTAAGCCTGAGCGTACATATCGGTGTGGTCGCCGATGATCTTGATGGAGTTCTTGTTGGCACCAACAGTACCGTCGGAGCCAAGACCCCAGAACTTACAGGAAACTGTTCCCTCTGGAGCTGTGTCAAGCTTGCCTTCGGAAGGAAGTGAAAGATATGTAACGTCATCTGTGATGCCGATAGTAAATCTTGCCTTGTAAGTAGCCTTCTTATAGTCGTTCCAGTAAACAGCCTTGATCTGGTCGGGAGTTGTATCCTTAGAACCAAGACCATATCTGCCGCCTGCAATAACAACATCGTTGAACTTAGTACCCTTAAGAGCTGCAACAACGTCGAGGTAAAGAGGTTCGCCGAGTGAGCCGGGTTCCTTTGTTCTGTCGAGAACGGATATCTGCTTAACTGTATCGGGGAGAGCCTCGATAAGCTTGTCTGCAACGAAGGGTCTGTAAAGACGAACCTTAACAAGGCCGAGCTTAGCGCCTGTTGCAGCGTTGAGATAATCGATAGTTTCCTCAATTGTATCACATACAGAGCCCATAGCAATAATTACATGATCCGCATCGGGAGCACCGTAGTAATTAAAGAGCTTGTAGTTTGTGCCTATTTTAGCATTTACCTTGTTCATGTACTCTTCAACAACAGCAGGGAATGCATCATAGTAAGAGTTGCAAGCTTCACGAGCCTGGAAGAAGATATCACCGTTCTGAGCAGTACCGCGGAGTACGGGGTGCTCAGGATTGAGAGCGCGGTTTCTGAATGCCTTTGCAGCGTCCATATCGAGCATTTCTGCAAGATCCTTCTGATCCCAGACTTCGATCTTCTGAATTTCGTGAGAAGTACGGAAACCGTCAAAGAAGTGGAGTACCGGAACTCTTCCCTTGATTGTGGAAAGGTGGGAAACAGCACCGAGGTCCATAACCTCCTGAACGTTTGAAGAACAGATCATAGCAAAGCCGGTCTGACGGCAAGCATAGATATCGGAGTGATCGCCGAAGATGTTAAGAGCGTGAGAAGCTACGCATCTTGCGGAAACGTTGATTACGCAAGGGAGAAGCTCGCCTGCGATCTTATACATATTGGGGATCATAAGAAGAAGACCCTGTGATGCTGTGTAGGTAGTTGTGAGAGCACCTGCAGCGAGGGAGCCATGAACAGTACCTGCAGCACCTGCTTCTGACTGCATTTCAGCAACCTTTACAGGCTGACCGAAGATATTCTTCTGATTTTTAGCAGACCACTGGTCTGTAACCTCTGCCATAACAGAGGAAGGGGTAATAGGGTAGATAGCAGCAACGTCGGTGAAGGGATATGAAGCCCATGCAGCAGCGTTGTTACCGTCCATCGTCAACATTTTTCTTGCCATTTTGGACAGTCCTCCTAAAATTATTTGTATGCTTAAAAAATCATACTTCACAGAATAATTCTATCACATTCCCCTGCGATTGTAAAGTATTTTTTTGAAAATCCGCAACATTTTTATCCTAAAATCACGCTGTTTCCCCACAAACAGCAAAATATACAAATTACCGCCTTTTAATATGTATTATTTTTGGATATATACAGTCACACAAAATTTACTTTTATTTGATTTATTAATAATTATATGATATAATAAGCTTATTCAATAATGACTTGCCTCGTCATTCAACGCGGCAAGCCACAGCAAAGCTGAATATGGAACCAGCCGCCTTAAGGGCAGAAACAGCTTGTCTAAGTTATATTTACCTACCAATTATATAAATATATAAAGGAAGTATTTCGTATGAACACTGATAAAAACTATGACGTTATAATTGCAGGCACGGGAGCAGGCGGACTTTATTCCGCACTTAATCTTCCGTCCGATATGAAAATTCTTCTTATTACCAAAAGAGAGTTGATTCTTTGCAACTCCGCTCTTGCTCAAGGCGGTATTGCCGCTGTGTACAAGCCTGTTGACGACAATATCCGTCTGCATACGAATGATACTCTTATTGCCGGCGGCTTTAAGAACAACCCCGATTCGCTGAATATCCTTGTCACCGAAGCGGCGCATGAAATAGAAACTATAATATCCCTCGGCGTTGATTTTGATAAGGACGAAAACGGAAATCTGCACCGCACTCTTGAGGGCGGTCACTGCCGCAACAGAATTTTTCACCATAAAGATTCCACGGGATTTGAGCTTACTACAAAGCTTCAAGCTGCGGTAAAAACACGTCCGAATATAGACGTTGCGGAAAATGCCCTGCTTTGCAAGATAGCAAAAACCGGTACGGGTTTTTCGGCGGATATATGTATAAATGACGAGCATATGACCTATAATTCACGCTATTTCATTCTTGCAACGGGCGGTATCGGCAGAGTTTACGATTATACGACAAATTCCGCTATCGCAACGGGCGACGGAATCACATTTGCATATGAAATGGGCGCAAATATAAAAAACCTTTCGCTTGTACAGTTCCACCCGACTGCATTCAATGACAAGCATACGAGAGAGTGCTTCCTTATATCCGAGTCTGTAAGAGGAGAGGGTGCGTATCTTCTTAATTGTGACGGAGAGAGGTTTATGCAGAATTATGACGAGCGTCTGGAGCTTGCACCGAGAGATGTCGTATCCCATGCAATTATAATGGAAAGCAGACGTACAAACTCCGATTCATTCTATCTTGATATAACGCATAAGGATCCCGAATTTGTAAGGAACCGCTTCCCTATGATATACAAATATCTGCTTGAACACGCAGGTATTGATATGACAAAGGACAGGATACCCATTTATCCCTGCCAGCATTATTTAATGGGCGGAATAAATGTAAATACGTCGTCGCAGACGTCAATAAACGGACTTTACGCAGTAGGTGAATGTTCACACACGGGTGTCCACGGAAACAACAGGCTTGCATCGAACTCACTGCTTGAAGCGCTTGTGTTCGGCAGACAGGCGGCGCTTGACATCACGAAAAAATATGAAGAATCGGCAGACAAGAGAGTATCTCTTGACAAGCTTGAAGCTGCCGAATTCAATATTGACCCGAACGCTCCGGAGATACCTCACGGTTTAAGGACGGAGATACGTCATATTATGCAGAAGTCGTATTTTGTAATACCGAATATGCAGGAAGCGTTAAAGGGATTTGAGAGAATATCCGAGATAAAGCGTATGCTTAACGAAGGCAATTACAAAACAGACCACAATTATGTTGAAGCAAAATCACTTGCAACGGTAGCATATCTTATACTTAAAGAGGTTATATAACCACGACTTGATGTCCCCCGCCTTAGAGGTGGGGGACATCTCAGCCTTTCAGTGGGGGACACAATTTGTCGAAAAAGTAAATCTGCAACACGCTTTCTTACGATACGCACAAAACCCTCACAGCCTTTTATCCAATATTTTTTAAATATTGGCGAGGTTTCCAAAGGGCGAGAAGCCCTTTGGTCGCCGTCCGCAGACGGCAAAATTCCCCAAAATGCGTTCAAAAACGGAGCAAGGGGTGAAAAAACGCGATAGCGTTTTGAGGGGAGGCGAACACGACCGCCTCCCCTTTGCTGCAATAATAAAGAACCTTATGTTTTTCAAACGTCCCAGTGGGACGTTTGAAAAAGACTTTTTCGACAGCCTAAAGCGGATTTTCAATAAGAGACTTTCCCCGTCATTATATCCGCCCGATTTGCAGAATAAACCTTACAGCAAAAAATAACCACAGGATAAAGCTTTCTTTATCCTGTGGTTCGAATATGCAGCAGCAAGTGTGCCGACCTACCGCCGCCGAAATTATCCTTATTATTTGAAAAGATTGATCTTATCGGATAACGGTATCTTCATGTCAGTAGCCTTTGCTGCGGATACTATGTTCATAACATATAACGCTATCATCACAAGTCCTATTGCTATTCCGATAAGCGTATTAAGTACGGAGAAAATCGTTACGATAAACGCTACGGGTATATTCATGAATAACCCCAGTATTACTCCGATAATTGCTTTTAATATATTTAATATCACTATCAGACATAATACCACACAGCTCTGATTTGCACGAAATTTCAAAAGTTCCGACTTTTTCATATCCTCCGATACAAGAGGCAGGAAAAACAGTATAGGGAAAATCGCCATAACAATACCGAGAGTTTTATTCTTTTCAACATCATCAGTCGTAAATACAACTTTTTCTTCGCTCATCTTTACACCTCTTTATTACTTGATAACTCTTACTCTGATAACAGCTTCAACAGAGTTCAGCTTTTCAATTACAGCGTCGCTTACTTCGCCGATTGCGTCAATCATTGTATATGCATAGTCCTTCTTGGACTTATTGAGCATATTTTCAATATTGATGCCTGCATCACCCAAAGCCGTTGTAAGTGCGGAAATAACAGCAGGTACGTTCTTATGCATAACACAAATCTTTGTTCCTGATGCATTCATTGAAGCATCGGGGTAGTTTACGGAATTTTTGATATTTCCGTTTTCGATATAATCGATAAGCTCAAGTGCAGCCATCATTGCACAGTTATCCTCGGATTCCGGTGTAGATGCGCCAAGGTGCGGTATAGCAATTACATTTTTAACGCCAAGAACCTCATCGCTCGGGAAGTCAACAACATATGCCGCAACCTTGCCGCTTTCAAGTGCTGCCTTAACAGCATCATTGTCAACAAGCTCGCCTCTTGCAAAGTTAAGTATTCTTACTCCGTCCTTCATAAGTGCGATAGTATCTGCATTTATTGTACCCTTTGTATCTGCATTATAGGGAACGTGTACGGTAATATAATCGGAAACTGCGTAAACTTCCTTTACATCGGAAACTGTCTTGACAGCAGGATCAAGTCCAAGTGCGGATTTTACGGAAAGGAACGGGTCATATCCGACAACCTTCATTCCAAGTGCAAGCGCTGCGTTTGCAACAAGTACACCGATAGCTCCAAGACCGATAATACCGAGAGTTTTTCCCATGATCTCGGGACCTGCAAACTGTGACTTGCCCTTTTCGACCATCTTGCCTACTTCTGCGCCGTTGCCCTTAAGAGTCTGTGCCCAAGCCATAGCCTCGGGAACCTTTCTTGAGGAAATAAGAAGTCCTGCAATAACAAGCTCCTTAACTGCGTTAGCATTTGCGCCGGGTGTATTGAATACACAGATACCCTCTGCGGCGCACTTGTCAACGGGGATATTGTTTACGCCTGCGCCTGCTCTTGCGATAGCAAGGAGGTTTGAGCCAAATTCCATATCGTGCATTGCAGCGGAACGTACCATAATAGCATCGGGATTTTCAGAAGCATCGGATATAATATATTTTGAGGTATCAAAATTATCCGTACCATACTTTGAAATTTTATTTAATGTCTGAATATTATACATTTACTATCTCCTCCGAAATCAAGCGTTCTCGGCTTCAAATTCAGCCATAAATTCAACAAGCTTCTTACAGCCCTCAACAGGCATAGCATTATAAACAGAAGCTCTCATACCGCCAACGGAACGATGTCCCTTAAGGTTGATAAAGCCTGCTTTTTTAGCCTCTGCGACAAACTTAGCGTCAAGCTCCTCATTACCCGTAACAAAAGGAATATTCATAAGAGAACGATCCTTGCCGGAAACGGTAGCCTTGAACATCTTGGAGTTATCGAGAAAATCATAGATAACAGCAGCCTTTTCCTCATTGATCTTCTTCATAGCCTCAAGACCGCCCTTAGACTTTATCCAGTCGAGAACAAGACCAAGGATATAAATGCCGTATGTAGGAGGAGTATTGAACATAGAGCCGTTTTCTGCGTGTGTCTTATAGTCAAGCATAGTCGGGCAGTCTTCCTTAGCGCCGCCGATGAGGTCTTCACGGATAATAACGACTGTAAGACCTGCAGGACCCATATTCTTCTGTGCGCCTGCATAGATAAGACCATACTTTGTAACATCTATAGTTTCAGAAAGAATACAGGAGGACATATCTGCAACAAGAGGAACATTGCCTGTATCGGGAAGCTCGGTAAAACGAGTACCGTAGATCGTATTATTCTGACAGATATGGAAGTAATCTGCTGTAGGATTGAACTTAGACTTATCGAGTTCGGGGATATATGAGAAAGTTTTATCCTTGGAGGAAGCAATAACATTGCAGTTTTCCACGCCCTTTATTTTACAAGCCTGCTGATAAGCCTTGGTAGCCCACTGACCGGTAACAACGAAATCAGCCTTACCTGTTTTATTCATAAGGTTAAGAGGAATCATAGCGAACTGCATTGAAGCACCGCCCTGAAGGAAGAGAACCTTATAATTATCGGGGATATTCATAATTTCACGGAGAGAAGCCTCACAAGCGTCGATAATAGCCTGATACTCTTTTGAGCGGTGGGACATTTCCATTACGGATTCTCCGGTGCCGTTATAATCGAGCATTTCGTCTGCTGCTTTTTTAAGAACCTCTTCCGGAAGTATAGCCGGACCTGCGCTGAAATTGTAAACTCTGGACATTTCAATGACCTCCAATAAAAAAATCAGGCATACGCCATTTTTGATTAATAAATTTGAGTAATATTTACTCAACACTATCACACATTTACTATTATATTCTCTTATTTACAAAAAGTCAAGGGCAGAAAAACACTTTTGGTATAAAATATTCATTAAATCTTACCGTATACACACATTCAAAGCATTTTTATCCAACATTTTTCGGTGCTCTGACACTATCCGAAATGTTTGGACTGCAAGCGGATTTTTTGAAGGAAAACTTGTATATTACAAATTAAGAAAGTATACTTGCAGGACAGGCGCTGCACACCACATTTTAATCAAGCTTTTTTATTATTCAATAAAGCACTTGCCCCGTCATTATAATTATACTATATATATAGAAAAAAAGTTTTATGGGTGTGGACAAATGAAGCAGAGTATGATATAATTAAAGTATGAGAAAAGCAAAAGAAATCGCAGGACGAAAATGTCCGATATGCGGAAGAGTGGAAA
>CASFZT010000051.1 GCA_949299215.1 uncultured Ruminococcus sp. | reverse complement strand
GTGCGGTATTGCCTTAAATATTTTGTATTGGAGTGATTGGATTGACTGAAAAGATCAAGGCCGCCGAGGCTATGGTTAAATGCCTGGAGCAGGAGGGGGTCAAAGTCGTCTTTGGTTATCCCGGCGCTGCAATATGCCCGTTTTATGATGAGCTTACAAAGTCGGATATACATCATGTGCTTGTACGCCATGAGGCTAATGCAGGTCATGCCGCAAACGGATATGCAAGAATGAGCGGCAAGCCTGCCGTTTGTGTTGCAACCTCCGGACCGGGCGCAACAAATCTGCTTACCGCAATTGCCACGGCTTATGCCGACAGTGTGCCGATAGTATGTATCACAGGTCAGGTATCTACCGACCAGATAGGCTGCGATGTTTTCCAGGAAGCCGATATAACAGGTGCGGCAGAGCCTTTTGTAAAGTACAGCTATCTTATAAAGAATGCACAGGAGCTTCCCAAGATATTTAAAGAAGCGTTTTATATCGCAGGCTCGGGAAGAAAGGGACCGGTGCTTATAGATGTTCCTATTGATATTCAGCAGACGCTTATTGATTTCAATTATCCCGAAACGGTAGAGCTGCGTACATATAAGCCTACAACAAAGGGAAATGCGCTTCAGATAAAGCGTGTTGCGGAGGCACTTGCAAATTCGGAGCGTCCGCTTATCTGTGCAGGCGGAGGAGTATTTTCCTCAAATGCACAGGAGGAATTAAGGGCTATTGTCGAAAAGACCGGTATACCAGTGGTTTCTACAATGATGGGACTCGGTCTTCTGCCGTCGGAGCATCCTCTGTATATGGGTATGCTCGGTATGCACGGAGTAAGGACCGCAAATTTTGCGGTTCAGAAGTGCGATACAATGCTGCTTATAGGCGCTCGTGTAGGCGACAGAGCGGTTCGTTCACCGCAGTTTCTTGCAGAGAATACAAAGATAATCCATATTGATATAGACCCTGCCGAAATAGGCAAGAATATCCGTACCGATATTCCGCTTGTAGGCGACTGCAAGCTTATTCTTGCGTCACTTTTGGAGTCGGTTTCACGCACGGACAGAAAGGATTGGCTTGCCGAGCTTAATACGGTAAAAAATTCCGTTCCGAAAGAGGACGAAACGGAGGGCTTTGTAAATCCGAAAATGTTCATAAGAAAGCTTTCCGCAAAACTTGCCGAAAATACTACCTGCGTTGCGGATGTAGGTCAGAATCAGATATGGACGTGTAATAATTTTAATATACATACAGGGCGTTTTCTTACAAGCGGTGGCATGGGTACTATGGGTTATTCGATACCTGCTGCGATCGGTGCCAAGATGGCTTGCCCCGAGGCTGAAACCATTGCAATATGCGGCGACGGCTCTTTCCAGATGCAGATGATGGAGCTTGCAACAATAGTGCAGGAAAAGATACCCGTGAAAATAATCGTTATGAGAAACAACCGTCTTGGCATGGTTCGTGAACTTCAGACAAAAAACTATGCGGATAATCAGACAGCCGTTCATCTTACCGAGGGAAATCCCGATTTCACGGCTGTTGCAAGGGCATACGGCATTGAAGCCGAGCGTGTCAGCACTATGGCTGAAGCGGAAGCTGCTATCGAACATCTTTGTTCCTCGAACAAGCCGTATCTGCTTGAATGTAACGTATATAAGAATGAAAGCACTCTTTGATCTAAGGAGATAATACCAATGAAGCATACTATTTCTGTTCTTGCTGAGAACCATGCAGGCGTTCTTTCAAGAGTATCAGGACTTTTTTCAAGACGAGGCTTTAATATAGACAGCCTTGCCGTTGGAGTTACAGACGATCCGTCTGTTTCAAGAATTACAATAGTTGCCGACGGCGACGAGCATACCGCTCAGCAGCTTGAAAAGCAGCTCAACAAGCTTATAGATACCATAAAGGTAAAAACTCTTGCCCCCGAGGAGCTTATTTCAAGAGAACTGCAGATAATAAAAATTGCGGCTACACCTCAGCAGAGAAGTGAGATACTTACTATCTGCGAGATAATGGGAGCAAAGATAATCGACCTTACACCTACGACCGTTACGGTGGAAATTTCCGATACAATGGCGCACCTTGCAAGATTTGACGATCTTGTGCGTCCGTATGGCATTAAGGAAATTGTCAGAACGGGTGTAATTGCCGTTCAGAAGGGACAGGATACGCTGCGCAAGTAAGCGTAACATAATAAGGCTAAAGGCAGAACAGCACAGACCGCATCTGCGGTTTTGTACGGGATTGCTTAAAATTTATATATATGGAGGAATTTAAAATGAATAAGATTTATTATCAGCAGGACTGCGACCTTAGCAGATTGGATGGAAAGACGGTTGCAATTATTGGTTACGGTTCACAGGGTCACGCTCATGCGCTTAATCTTAAGGACAGCGGCGTAAATGTAGTTGTAGGACTTTACTCCGGTTCCAAAAGTGCGGAAAAGGCTAAGGCACAGGGACTTACCGTTATGTCAGTTGCAGAGGCTGCAAAGGCTGCGGACGTTATCATGATCCTTATCCCCGATGAAAAGCAGGCAGAGATGTATGAAAACGAAATTGCACCTAACCTTACAGCGGGCAAGACACTTGCATTTGCACACGGCTTTAATATCCACTTTGGCTGTATCGTTCCGCCGAAGGACGTAAATGTAATTATGATTGCTCCCAAAGGTCCCGGTCATACGGTAAGAAGCGAATATCAGGCAGGCAAGGGTGTTCCTTGTCTTATCGCAGTTGAGCAGGACGCAACGGGTGATGCAACGGATATTGGTCTTGCATACGCTCTCGGTATTGGCGGCGCAAGAGCAGGTGTTCTCGAAACAACATTCAGAACGGAAACCGAAACAGACCTCTTTGGTGAGCAGGCGGTTCTCTGCGGCGGCGTGTGCGCTCTTATGCAGGCAGGCTTTGAAACTCTCGTTGAAGCAGGCTATGACCCGAGAAACGCATATTTTGAATGCATCCATGAGATGAAGCTTATCGTTGACCTTATTTATCAGAGCGGCTTTGCAGGAATGAGATATTCAATTTCCAATACAGCAGAGTACGGTGATTATGTAACAGGTCCTAAGATCATTACAGAGGATACAAAGAAAGCTATGAAGAAAGTCCTTGCAGATATTCAGGATGGCTCATTTGCCAAGGAATTCCTCCTTGATATGTCTCCTGCAGGCAAGCAGGTACACTTCAAGGCTATGAGAAAGCTCCATGCAGAGCATCCTTCCGAAGTTGTAGGTGAGGAAGTAAGAAAGCTTTATAGTTGGAACGGTGAAGATAAGCTTATTAATAACTGATATACATAAAAACAAAAGGCTGTGCGTTAAATTTTGCACAGCCTTAATTTTTTGATGGATGAAAACCCCATTGTTTCTTTGGAAACATTAAGTCAATACCGCACAGAGCTTGTGCGGTATTGACTTAATTTGAATTGTTGTATCGGTGCAGGAACTGACGTGTGCGCTCGTTCCGCGAATTGTCAAAGACCTCCTCCGGTGTACCTTGTTCAACGATAACACCGCCGTCCATAAAGATAACACGGTCGGCAACTTCCTTTGCGAAAGCCATTTCGTGAGTTACGATGACCATTGTCATCTTTTCTTTGGCAAGGGATTTTATAACCTTGAGTATCTCTCCTGTAAGCTCAGGGTCGAGTGCGGAAGTAGGTTCGTCAAAAAAGAGCAGCTCAGGGTTCAGCGCAAGCGCCCTTGCAATGGATACACGCTGCTGCTGACCGCCCGAAAGCTCGCAGGGATAAGAATCTGCCTTGTCCTCAAGCCCCATTTTCTTAAGCAGACTTACGGCATTGGCTTTTGCCTCTTCCTTGTTCTTTTTGAGTACACATACGGGTGCCTCAATCACATTCTGCATTACGCTCATGTGAGGGAAAAGGTTGAAATTCTGGAATACAAGACCTATTTTAAGACGAATACTGCGCAGTTCCTGTGCGGAGGCGTAAACAGGCTTTCCGTTTTTGTATTTTTCGATCATTTCCATTCCGCATACGTTTATTCTGCCGCCGCTTATCTTTTCAAGCTGGTTTATGCAGCGCAGGAGCGTGGATTTTCCACTGCCCGAAGGACCTATTATGGCGATGACCTCGCCCATTTTAACATCAAAGGATATATCCTTAAGCACATCAAGTCCGCCAAAGCTTTTTGACAGGTGCTTTACTTCAAGAACAGTCATATTTTTCTCCTATCACATCTCTACGAAAGCGATTATTTATAGTAGTCAAGCTTTTTTTCAATAGACGTAATTTTCAATAGACGTAAACAGCATTGTGAGTACGGCGTTCATAACAAAGTAGAACACTCCGGCAATGAAGAGCGGTACAAGACTGCTGTAAAGCGTCATCATTTCTCTTGCTTTTCTGAAAATTTCGATATATGCAATGACCGATGCAAGCGAGGTGTCCTTTACAAGCGTGATGACCTCATTTGCACTTGCCGGAAGAATCCTTTTTATAACCTGCGGAAGTATTATGCGGAAGAAGGTCTGCGATTTGGTAAGACCGAGCGCCGCCGCAGCTTCATATTGTCCCTTTGGCATAGATTCAATTCCGCCACGGAATATTTCTGCAAAGTAGGCGGCGTAATTGAGTACGAACGCAGTAATAAGTGCGGTAAAGAGATAGTTGTCATTTCGTACATCAATAATATCCAGCCATGTATATTTCATCTGCAAGATCGGTATGGCGTAGTATATTGCAATTATCTGAAGCATAAGAGGAGTTCCTCTCATGATAAGTATGTATAGGTCAATAAGCCATACGAACGGCTTGAACGGACATTTTTTTGCAAGAGCGACCACCATTCCGAGAGGAATGGCAAAGAGCAGCGTAAATCCGAATACTTTAAGCGTGGGAACAGTATATTTAAGCAGTATTTGGACGCAGTTCATAATTTCTTCCCAAGTCAAGAGATCACCTCATAAAACATCTTAATATGCTAACGTATCAGTACACTAATATATTAATTATACAATATATTAAAATCAAATACAAGTATAAAACTATTTTTCTTTGTGGATTTTTTGGAAATAATAAAAAATCTCCGTAACACTTTCAAAAAGTGCGGCGGAGATTTTTCATATTCATATACATACGCAGTGTAGGAATTTATTTCAATTTCCAAATATCTCTTGCGTAATCCTCAACAGCTCTGTCGGCGGAGAATATACCTGCGCCCGCAATGTTGTGGAGAGACATTCTGTTCCACTTGCTGCGATCCTTATAACATTCGGAAACATACTGCTGAGCGGACTGGTATGCGTCGAAATCAGCAAATACCATGTACGGGTCGTTGAACTTGAGGGAGTTTGCAACATCTTCAAATACACAGCCGTTGATACCTGTATACATCTTGTTGATAGCCTTCTGGATAACATCGTTGTTGTTGAAGTAATCCTCTGGTCTGTAGCCCTGAGCCTGCTTGGCGAGAACCTCATTTGCGGTCATGCCGAAGATAAAGATGTTGTCAATGCCGACCTGATCCTTGATCTCAACATTTGCGCCGTCGAGTGTACCGAGAGTGAGCGCACCGTTAAGCATAAGCTTCATGTTGCCCGTACCGGACGCTTCCTTGCCTGCGAGGGATATCTGCTCGGAAACCTCGGCAGCCGGCATAAGAAGCTCGGAAAGCGTTACACGGTAGTCCTCAAGGAAATATACCTGGAGTTTTTTGCTTATTTCGGGATTCTTGCGTATTTCTTCACTCAAAGCCCAGATCATCTTGATTATCTGCTTGGCAAGATAATATCCCGGAGCAGCTTTAGCCGCAAATATGTATGTCTTTGGAACATAGTCTGCGGAAGGATTTTCAAGCAGGTACTGGTATTCGGCAAGAATATTGAGTACGTTGAGGTGCTGACGCTTGTACTCGTGCAGACGCTTTACCTGTACATCAAAGATACCGTCAAGATTGAGTGCGGTACCGAAGTTTGATTTTACATACTTTGCAAAGCGTTCCTTGTTTTCTCTCTTAATAGTTTCAAGACGGTCAAGAACGGCAGAGTCGTTTTCAAACTTGATAAACTTGGAAAGCTCTGATGCATTTTTCTTAAACTTGTCGCCGATAGTATCTTCAAGAAGTGAAGTAAGACCCGGGTTGGACTGAAGCAGCCATCTTCTGTAAGCGATACCGTTTGTGACATTCTTGAATTTGTAAGGAGTATCAAGATATTCGTTCTTGAAGATATTCTGCTTGATAATATCGGAATGGAGCTTGGAAACACCGTTTACGCTGTGAGAAGCACATACGCAAAGCAAAGCCATATGTATCTGATTATTCTGAATGATGGACATTCTTGTGACTTTGCTGCTGTCGCCGATACGCTCCATGAGGTCTGCACAATAACGGTTGTTGATCTCAACAATGATGGAGAAGATACGCGGAATGATCTGCTTTACAAGATTTACATCCCACTTTTCGAGTGCTTCCGCAAGAACGGTATGGTTTGTATATGCAAATGTATTTGTAACGATATGCCAAGCCTTAGCCCATGAGTATCCGCAGTCATCGAGAAGAATGCGCATAAGCTCGGGAATAGCAAGTGTAGGATGCGTATCATTGATATGTATAGCAACCTTTTCATGGAGGTTGTCAAGAGTGCCGTATATGTTTACATGACGGTCAACGATATCGCCTATGGAAGCGGCACACATGAAATACTGCTGTCTTAAACGCAGGGATTTGCCCTCAAGGTGATTATCGTTGGGATAAAGCACCTTAGAGATAGCCTGTGCAACAGTATTCTGTGAAATAGCCTGTGCATAGTCACCCTGATTAAATTTCTGCATATCAAAGGACGGAGCCTTTGCCTGCCACAAACGGAGCACTGAAACGCCCTCGCTTGCGTAGCCCGGAATGTACATATCATAAGGTACGGCATAAACGGTGTTATAATTTGTGTAGGAAACATGATGGTACTTATCGTCCCAGTGTTCGGTACATTCGCCGTCGAAGTGAACTTCAATGGCCTTATCCTGCTTTGGAACAAGCCATGTTTCGCCGCCGGGGAGCCAGTTGTCGGGAAGCTCCGTCTGCCAGCCGTCCTCTATTTTCTGCTTGAAGATACCGTATTCATAGCAGATGGAGTAACCCATAGCGGAGTAGGCGTCGGTAGCAAGACCGTCCATGTAGCAGGCAGCGAGTCTGCCAAGACCGCCGTTTCCGAGTCCTGCGTCCGGTTCGTAATCATAGATACGATCGATGTTTACATCCCAGTTCTTGAAAATATCTTCAACTATTTCATTGAGCTGAAGGTTGAAAAGACTTGTTTTAAGGGAGCGTCCCATAAGAAATTCCATAGAAAGGTAGCAGATCTCTTTTTTGCCTGCGGAGTGTACCTTGTTTATGAATTTTCTTCTTTGGGTTTTAAGAAGCTCAACAATGACAGCGGAAAGAGCCTTGTATATCTGATTATCCGATGCGTCAAAAGGAGTGACGTTAAATTCTGTCTGAAGTTCTTCACGGAGCTTTTCCTCAAAATCCTCTTTTGTGATTATAGGCAGCATAAAAATTCCTCCTGATTTTGTTAATTTAAGGCAATACCGCACAGAGCTTGTGCGAAATATGCAAGCAGATTTCGTGCACAGCCGTCAAACGGGCTTTGTGCGGTATTGCCTTAAGACAATTATAATAATTTCCAATGCATCTATATAACATACATTATATAACAAATTTCCTGTTATTACAATAGGAAAATCATACAAATTTAATCGTTTTCGCAGCAAAACTATGTTATACTTATAACTTAGGCAATATGTCCCCTGCCTCTAAGGCGGCGGTTTCCATTATTCAGTTTGAGTTGTGGTTCAATTCCCAACAGAAACTTCATCGCAGCTTCGCTGCGGCTTGCCACGTTGAATGACGGGGCAAGCCACTTGTTGAAAATCACATACAAATTTCCCTTTTGCGATTATTCTGCAATTATTTCAACGGGAATATCTATAAGTGATACGTCCGTGCCTGATATTTTTACCGAAACAGAAGCACTTCCGGATATATCTTCCGGTATCTTGAAGCTTGCCGTAATTTCTTCGCCGGTGCTGCCGTCAAAGGTGTAGAACTGTTCCGTTTGGTCGGGAAGTGTAAGCACAATGTCGCATTTTATCTGCATTACCGTTTCTGCGGCATTAAAGCAGGTTCCCTTTGCGGTCAGAGTATTGCCGGAATTGAACGTATATGTGCGGTAATTTTCGTCAAAGCAGCTTATGAATGCGTAAAGTCCTCTTCTTTCTGCGGATTTGGCTGCATCGAGAAGTCCTGCGGCGCTGTCGTAATTTCCAAGATAGGCGTATATGGATGCCGCACTTTCGGGGTTTCCCGAGTCTGCAAGGTAAGCTGCTGCCTGTGAAAGAGCCTCGTTTGCCTTTGCGGGTGCGTTTTGATATGTACCTGCGTTTGTGTGCATTGCATAAGAATTGAGATATTTTCCGCCTGTGAAATATTTTTCTCCAAGAGAATAACAAAGCTGACGGTAACGCAATGGTGAATCCATGTAATTGCCAAGCTTTTCAAATGTGTGTACGTCTTTTTCGACAGCAGTACCGTTTTCCATAGCCAAAACCGCACCGTTATATAAAAGTTCGTTTATTTTTAACGATACGGGCGTTCCTTCATATGTCGAATCGGAAACGGGGGTGAGAATATCCGCCGCTTCGTAATATTTTTCCTCCGCTTTAAGCTGCTCTGCGGCAAGAATAAGCGAGTTTACGTATTTTTCCGTGTCTGTAAGCTCCGAATATATTGCTGCGGCGGAAATATATTCACCATCCGAATAAAGCTGCTCTGCGTAAAGCGACATACATTCCGTATAAAGTGCTGCGGCTTCGGTATCTTCGTCAAGCTCCGCAAGTATGGCGGCAGCTTCGGAGTATTTTCCCTTGTCCATTAAAAGACTCGCCTGTTCAATGTAGTCGGGCTCAGTCTCATATGTGGTTATTCCGCCTGTGACTGTTTCTTTTTCAGAGGTAACTTCCGTTTCCTGCACGATATCGCTGTCCGTGGGAATGATATCCGTGCTTGTGAATATATATGCGCCGACGGCAAGAACGCCGATTACCGCAATGGCAATGATTATGTTTCGTACCGTGTGTTTTTTCGAAGAAACGGCGTTCTGTTCGGACGTATCAATGTTAAATGTCGGCGGCAGGTCAAATTCCGTGAAATTATCAAGCTCGCTTTCTTCCAATGCGGTGGTTTCTTCAAGTATGTATTCCTTTAGAGATATACTTTCTTCTGTTTCCGTGACAGACGGTGCTTCTTCTGCCGTGCCTTTTTTCGTTAAATCGTTTTTATGGGTGATTTGTGATACCGCCGTACCGCAGTAGGGGCAGAATTTTGCGGTGGGTTTAAGCTCTTCGCCGCAGTTTGTACATTTCATAAAAGTTCTCCTTTTTTTATTAACTATACCAATTAAATCATATTTTTATTATACATTTCAACGGATAACCGTTAATTATTTTTGTACAATACACACTCTTTACGTTTACGTTTGAAAAAATCCGTTGTCTGAATAATTTGTTAATATTTCTGATTGACAAAACGGTAAATGTGAGTTATAATGATAAAGTGTATATTTATAGTTACGGCATTATGGGTTGTTTATGCCGCGGATAATTTTTTTACTATGACAGCACAACGCCCGGAGTGGGTATTATTAATTGTATAAAATTTTTAAAGGTGGAATAACTAAATGGGAATTTTTGACGGACTTTTTGGAAGTTATAGCAAGCGTGAGCTTAATAAGATTGAGCCACTGAAAAATAAGGTGCTTGCTTATGAGGAAGAGTATGCCGCAATGTCGGAGGAAACTCTCAAATCACAGACGGGGATACTTAAACAGCGGCTTGCAGACGGTGAAACTACGGATGATATCCTCCCCGAGGCTCTTGCTACGGTAAGAGAAGCGGCGTGGAGAGTTCTTGGAAAGAAGCCTTATCCCGTTCAGATCATAGGCGCTATCGTTCTTCATCAGGGACGTATCGCCGAAATGAAAACAGGTGAAGGTAAAACACTCGTTGCCTGCTGTGCGTCCTATCTTGAAGCTCTTACCGGAAACGGCGTTCATGTTGTTACCGTAAACGACTATCTTGCAAAATATCAGTCGGAGGAAATGGGCAAGGTATATCGCTATCTCGGACTTACGATAGGCTGTATACTGCACGACCTTAACAACGACCAGAGAAGGGAAGCATATGCCTGTGATATCACATATGGTACGAATAATGAATTCGGCTTTGATTACCTCCGTGACAATATGGTAATTTATGCAAAGGAAAGAGTGCAGAGAGGTCATGCGTTTGCTATCGTCGATGAGGTTGACTCAATTCTCATAGACGAAGCGAGAACTCCGCTTATCATTTCCGGCAGAGGCGAAAAATCCACAGACCTCTATAAAAAGGCAGATCAGTTTGCAAAGACCCTGAAGCCCTATATCGTAGTTGAAATGGATAACAAATCCGACCAGGAAGAATTGTCCGAAAACAGTGACTATATCATAGACGAAAAAGCAAAGACTGCTACCATTACACGCCGAGGTGTAAAGAAAGCAGAGAATTTCTTTAATGTTGAGAATCTTTATTCTTCCGATAATACAACGCTTCTGCATCATATAAACCAGGCTCTTAAGGCTAACGGCGTTATGAAGAACGATATAGACTATGTTGTCAAAGACGGCGAAGTTATTATCGTTGATGAGTTTACCGGACGCCTTATGATGGGCAGACGTTTTAATGACGGTCTGCATCAGGCTATTGAAGCAAAGGAAAACGTAAAGGTAGCGCATGAGTCAAAGACTCTTGCAAGCGTTACATTCCAGAATTACTTCCGTCTGTATACAAAGCTTTCCGGTATGACAGGTACGGCTATGACGGAGGAAGAGGAATTCAAGGAAATATATTCACTTGACGTTATCGAGATACCCACAAACCGTCCCGTTGTAAGAATAGACCATCCCGATGTTGTTTTCAAGACGGAAAAGGGCAAGTTTACGGCGGCTATCAAACAGATAGAGGAATGTCACGCAAAAGGACAGCCTGTGCTTGTAGGTACGGTATCTATCGAAAAATCCGAGATACTTTCTTCCATGCTTAAGAGAAAGGGTATCAAGCATAATGTCCTCAATGCAAAACAGCATGAAAAGGAAGCCGAGATCGTTGCACAGGCAGGTCAGTACGGTTCCGTAACGATTGCCACAAACATGGCAGGACGCGGTACGGATATCATTCTCGGCGGTAACGCAGAGTTCCTTGCAAAGGCTGAAATGAAGAAAAACGGCATGGATGAGCGCATCATAAGCGAGGCTGTAAGCTATGCAGATACCGATGATGAGGAGATACTTGAAGCAAGACGTATTTACCGTGAGCTTTATGCAAAGTATGACGAGCAGGTAAAGGAAAAGGCTGAAAAGGTAAAGGAAGCTGGCGGTCTGTTCATTCTCGGTACGGAGCGTCATGAATCAAGACGTATAGACAATCAGTTAAGAGGACGTTCAGGACGTCAGGGCGACGTGGGCGAAAGCCGTTTCTTTCTCTCGCTTGAGGACGATCTTATGCGTCTTTTCGGCGGCGACAGAATAAACGGTCTTATGGAAACGCTTAAAGTAGAAGAGGATATGCCTATTGAAGCCAAGATGCTTACAAAGGTTATCGAGTCCTCGCAGAAAAAGGTCGAGGGACGTAACTTTGCTATAAGAAAGAATGTCCTTAATTACGATGACGTTATGTCAGCACAGCGTGAAATTATCTATACTCAGAGAAATAAAGTTCTTGACGGCGAGGATATCCATGAGTATATTTTAAAGATGATAAGCGAGCTTATCAGCGATACGGTAGATCAGTATCTGCTTGATGACAGTATTCATGATGACTGGAACCTTAACGGTCTGCGTGACAGATTTATGGGTCTGTTTACATTGAGCGACGATTTCCGCTATACAACAGAGGAGCTTGCAAATATAACAAAGAAGGATATCAAGGATATGCTCACAAACAGAGCATATGATTTCTATAAGACAAAGGAAGAAAAGGTCGGCTCAGATGTGCTTCGTGAGCTTGAACGTGTAATTCTTCTTAAGGTCGTTGATATTAAGTGGATGGCTCATATCGACGATATGGACGAGCTCAGAAAGGGTATTGGTCTGCGTTCTTACGGTCAGAAGAACCCCGTTGTCGAGTATCGTTTTGAGGGATATGAAATGTTTGACGCAATGGTAGATTCTATCCGTGAGGAAACCATACGTCTGCTGTTTACGATACAAATAAAGCAGGATGAGGAAGCACCCAAGAGAGAGCGTGTTGCAAATCCCGAGCCTACACCGGGCGACGGCTCACTTGAAAATACACCGCGCAAGGTGGGAAATAAGGTCGGCAGAAACGATCCGTGCCCCTGCGGAAGCGGCAAAAAGTATAAGAAATGCTGCGGCAGAGATCTGAAATAAACGGAAAGAGGTAACGAATATGGCTGAAATAAGACCCTTTAACGGTATGCGGTATACGGAAAAAGCAGGTGAGATCAATGCACTTGTCTGCCCTCCGTATGATATAATTTCCGATGAACAGCGTGCGGAGTATATTGAAAAAAATCCTTATAATATCATTCGTCTTGAGCTTCCAAAGGGCGGAGATGAAAGATATAAGGAAGCAGGAGATATACTTGAAAGCTGGCTTTCTGACGGTATTGTAAAGCAGGACGATAAGCCGGGCATATATGTATATGAAATGGAATTTACCGCAAACGGCAGTAAAAATAAGCTTAAGGGATTTGTGTCACTTGTAAAGTTGGAAGAGTTCTCAAAGGGCGTTGTGCTTCCGCACGAGGAAACACTTTCAAAGGCAAAGGCTGACCGCTTTAACCTTATGAGCGAGACTTACTGCAATTTCAGCCAGATATATTCTCTTTATATGGACGAGGATGGCTCTGTTTACGGTCTTGTTGACGGCTGTTCTCAGGGTGTGCCCGATATGTGCGTTACGGACGGCGACGGTACGATACACAGAATGTGGAGAGTTACCGATGAAAGCATTATTGCAAAGCTTGAAAAGGCTTTTGAGGATAAGAAGCTTTATATCGCAGATGGACACCACAGATATGAAACGGCGCTTAATTTTAATAAGCACCTTATGGAGCAGGGCAAGGCAAACGAGCTGAGCGGATATATTTCAATGATGCTTGTAAATATGGAAAACAGCGGACTTGTAGTATTCCCGACACACAGAATAGTACATGGATTGGAAAGCTTTGATGCGGATAAGCTTATAGAGGCTTGCAAGCCGTACTTTGTGATTGCACAGGCTCCCTCGGAAGAAAGAATGAGGGCTGCGCTCAATACGCTTTACTTTGAGGGCAAGAAAGCTTTTGCAATGTATGCAGGCTGCGGTAAATGCTATGTCATGACACTTAAAGACAATAATGCCGTAAAGCAGTTTCTTCCGGAAATGTCGGACGCATACTGCGGTCTTGATGTTTCGGTGCTTCATAATCTTGTGCTGGAGAGAATTTTTGGTATAGATAAGGAAAATATGGCAAATCAGAAAAATCTTACATATACCCGTTCTCTTGAAGAAGCACTGGAAGCGGTTGATATTTATGATGCCGACTGTGCGTTTATTCTTAATCCGACTAAGGTTTCAGAGATAAGAGATGTTGCGCTTGCAGGCGAAAAAATGCCGCAGAAGTCAACATATTTCTATCCGAAGCTTATAACCGGTCTTGTAATGAATAAATTTGCGGAGCGCGGATAATTTTAGTATAATATTCGAGGTAAAATTAAATGGTTGATCTTAAAAAAGAATGTAAGGCGGAGCTTGAAAATCGCATAATCCCGTTCTGGAATGGCTTGAGAGATGACGAGGCAGGCGGATTTTACGGATTTATGGATAATGACCTGCTTATAAGAATGTGGGCTGATAAGGGAGTTATCCTTAATTCAAGAATTATGTGGTTCTATTCGGCTGCATATATGATATTGAAGGACGAAAAGCTGCTTGACAATGCACGTCATGCGTATGAGTTTCTGCGTGATCGTTGCGTGGATAAGGAAAACGGCGGCGTTTACTGGATGATGACATATGACGGCAAGGTTTCGGATGGAATGAAGCATACCTATAATCAGGCTTTTGCGATATATGCCCTTTCGACATTCTATAAAGCCTGCGGCGATAAAGAAGCACTGAAGCTTGCGCTTGAGCTTTTTGAAACGGTAGAGGAAAAGTGCGTTGATAATGTTGCCTATATGGAAGCGTTTTCCGTTGATTGGAAGCTTATTCCGAATGACGCCCTTTCCGAAAACGGACTTATGGCTGATAAGACCATGAATACAATTTTGCATCTTATTGAAGCATATACCGTGCTTTATGATGTCAGCAGGGACAGCAGGGTGCTTGAAAGACTGCGTTTCCAGCTTGATATTGCAAAGGATAAGATATTTGATGTGAACGGAAATAAGCTGTTGGTATTTTTTGATAAAAACCTTGACGTTATAGGAGATATTCATTCGTACGGACATGATATTGAAGCTTCGTGGCTTCTGGACAGAGCCTGTGATGTTATCGGAGATAAGGCGCTGATATCCGACTGGAGCGCAAGAAATCTCCGTATTGCGGAAAATATCCTTAATATCGCATTTGAAAACGGTGCTGTGAATAACGAGCGAGAGAATGACAAAATCGACAAAAAGCGCGTGTGGTGGGTACAGGCTGAAAGCGTTGTGGGATTTGTAAACGCATATCAGCATGGCGGCGGAGATAAATTCCTTGACGCTGCCGGAACAGTTTTTGAG
>CASFZT010000050.1 GCA_949299215.1 uncultured Ruminococcus sp. | reverse complement strand
GAATATGAAAAGTCTTGGGCTTTTCAATATAGACAGAATTGATTTTGGTACGCCGTCGGAAAATCCCATAGGTGCATATGCAAGGCTTTGCGAAAGGTCTATGGGAAAGGACACGACCATCGGGCACTGGGAGCTGACGGGAGTTGTTTCGGAAAAGCCTCTGCCCGTATATCCGAATGGTTTTCCTTCGGATATCATAGACAACTTTTCCGCAAAAACAGGCAGAAAGGTTATCTGCAATACCACCGGCTCGGGTACGGAAATAATAAAGCAGTATGGCAGGGAGCATATGGAAACGGGTGCGCTTATCGTGTATACCTCGGCGGACAGCGTATTTCAGATAGCGGCGCATGAAGATATCATACCCGTTGAAACACTGTATGAATACTGCCGTATCGCAAGAAGTATACTTGTCGGAGAGCATGGCGTTGGAAGAGTTATCGCACGTCCTTTCACGGGAGAATATCCGGGCTTTGTCAGAACGTCAAACCGTCATGATTTTTCGCTTGAACCGCCGAAAGAAACTCTTCTTGATGTATTGAGCGGAGCAGGTCTTGATGTTATCGGCGTCGGCAAGATATATGATATTTTTGCCGGCAGAGGAATAACGGAATATGTCCGTACAAAGAACAATGCAGACGGGGCGGAAAAGACTCTTGAATATATAAACAAGGATTTTCATGGCCTGTGCTTTACAAATCTTGTAGATTTTGATATGGTATATGGGCACAGAAGAAATGCGGAAGGCTATGCAAAAGCGCTGAACGAGGCAGACGCTTATATCGGCAGGATAATGTACAGTCTTAAAGACGGCGACCTGCTTATGATAACCGCAGATCACGGCTGTGACCCGAAATACAAGGGCAGCGATCACACGAGAGAGAGCGTACCGCTGCTTATTTACGGAAAGAACATTATTCCCGAAAATCTTGGCATAAAGGATTCTTACACATTTGCGGCAGAAAAGATATCGGAATATTTATTATAAGAGGTGACGTCATGAACTGCGTATATTATTTACAGAAGCGGCTTGAAGAAGCGGGCATACCGCACGATCTTTACTCACTTAACGGAGATGTACGTGTAAAAGAGGCGTACTGTCTGCGTAAGAGGGGTATTTTCTGGGAGGTATACTTGTTCGAGCGCGGCAGGATATTTAATATGCACAGGTTTTTAAGCTGCCGCAAGGCTTGTGATTATTTTTACGATTGGATAGTAAAGGCGAGCGGGATATAGGGATTTTATGGAGCGGATTTTTGTCCGCTCCTTTTTGTTGTTAGCTATTAGCGGATATAATCGGATAAGCAAATAACCCTATCCCATAATCAGCACAAAAAAACTGCCGCACCGCAAAAGCAGTCCGGCAGTTCGTTTTATTTAATTCAAAACTTATGCAAGTTCAGCAAAGTACTTGATAGTTCTTACCATCTGAGATGTGTAAGAGTTCTCATTGTCGTACCAGGAAACAACCTGTACTTCATAAAGATCATCAGCGATCTTAGCAACCATTGTCTGTGTAGCATCAAAGAGTGAACCGTACTTCATGCCGATAACGTCGGAAGATACGATCTGATCTTCATTGTAGCCGAAAGACTCGGAAGCAGCAACCTTCATAGCAGCGTTGATGCCTTCCTTAGTGATGTCTGTGCCCTTAACAACTGCTGTGAGGATAGTTGTGGAACCTGTGGGAACAGGAACACGCTGAGCAGAACCGATAAGCTTGCCGTTAAGCTCAGGAATTACAAGACCGATAGCCTTAGCAGCACCTGTGCTGTTAGGAACGATGTTAGCAGCACCTGCTCTTGCTCTTCTGAGGTCGCCCTTTCTGTGAGGACCGTCAAGGATCATCTGATCGCCTGTGTAAGCGTGGATAGTGCTCATGATACCGCTCTGGATAGGAGCATAGTCGTTAAGAGCCTTAGCCATAGGTGCGAGGCAGTTTGTTGTGCAGGAAGCAGCGGAAATGATTTTGTCATCTGCTGTAAGAGTATTTTCGTTTACGGAGAATACGATAGTCTTGAGGTCATTGCCTGCAGGAGCGGAAATAACAACCTTCTTAGCGCCTGCGTCAATGTGAGCCTGGGACTTCTCCTTAGAGCAGTAGAAGCCTGTGCACTCGAGAACAACGTCAACGCCGATCTCGCCCCAAGGAAGCTCGTTAGCCTTAGCCATAGCGTAGATCTTAAGTGTCTTGCCGTCAACTGTAATTGTGCCTGCTTCGTCATCAGCAGTAACTGTGTGGAGATTTTCTCCGATTCTTCCGCAGTAACCGCCCTGTGCTGTATCATACTTAAGGAGCTGAGCAAGCATAGAAGGCTTTGTAAGGTCGTTGATAGCAACTACCTCATAACCATCTGCACCAAACATCTGTCTGAAAGCAAGACGACCGATACGACCGAAACCATTGATTGCAACTTTAACTGACATGATAAATTTTCCTCCTAAAAAGAAATTTTTATTCTTTGTGGCAAAAGTTATATACAAATGCCGTACAAGTATATTTTAACCTATTTTTTCTGATTTGGCAATACCTTTTGATAAAAAAATAACCAACTTTTTTCTCAATATGATATTTTATACTTATTATTCACGTTTTAGGTGTCGCTTTTGTGATAAAAAAACGAATTTTTTTTGATTTTTTGAAAAATCTATCGTCATGCGTGAAAAAGTATGCTATAATAACTTAGGCAAGATGTTCCCCGCCTCTAAGGCGTCGGGTTCCATATTCAGGTTCATTTGGGTTTAATCCCCAATTGAAGCTGAATCGCAGCTTCGCTGCGGCTTGCTGCGTTGAATGACGGGGCAAGCCCCTTATTGAATCAAGTCATGTATATTTTGAAAGGATGATATTAAAATGATAAAGATAAAAAAAGCAATGGCTCTTGCTGCCGCACTGTGTATTGCGGTAACCATGCTTTCCGCATGCAGCAATAATAACGATGATAATGTCGAGGAGGTCACAACGACAACTGAGGCTACTTCCGACATGATAGGTACGGAGGGAGAGATACAGACAACGCGTCCTGTTGCCGAGGGAGATGTTTATGCTATAAACAAATTCAAGGTAGACCCGATTCCTGCAGGTTATCAGCTTGCACTTAAATCGCAGGAACAGCAGGGCATGATATATGTAAACGGTGTGTCTAAAATCACCGTAATGGCTGCAAATTACAAAGAGGACTTCAATACTCTTGCGGAATATGCCGAGACCGCCTGTGCTACATTAAAGCTTACGAATATGCTCTATCAGACAGATACTGAATTTTCCACTCCGGAAAATGCGACAGTCGCAGGCTTTGATGCCGTTAAATATGATTTTGACCTTACCGTAAACGACGTTACGGAAGAGGGCGAGGGTGAAAATACAGAGGTAATAAAAACTCCTGTTGAATGGTATAAGTCAAGAGCGTACTTTTTCTATTCCGATGAGGACGCATATTATGTAATATTTGAAACCGAAAAGGACGATTGGGACGCTAATATAGGCGGTTTTGAGGAATTTATGGCAAATGTTGTTATAGACGAGAACGCCGTAAATGAAGAAGAAACCGTTTCTGATACAAGCGGCAGTGAAGATGACATTTTGGAAGAGATTATTGAGGAAGAAGTCATTAACGAAAACGAATCCATCTCGGACGAGGAAGAAATTATATTGGAGGATGACGAGGAAGAGATCATATTAGAGGATGACGAGGAAATTATTCCCGATTAAGTTTTATAACTTAGGCAAGATGTCCCCGCCTCTAAGGCGGCGGGTTCCATATTCAGTTTCAGTTGGTAATTGAACTCCAACTGAAACTTCAACGCAGCTTCGCTGCGGCTTGCTGGGTTGAATGACGGGGCAAGCCCCTTATTGAAGCAGGGTTTGCTATGCGCAGACCCTGCTTTTTTGTTGAATTTATAACATATGTGCGAATCATACTGATTTTTTTGGCATATTTGCAGTATATATTAATAAAAAAATATACAGGTTTAATATTGACTTAATATTTTTTTTTTGATATAATATATATGTTTAAACAATGTTTTGCACTTTTGCGTGGTAAAACACTAAGTTTTTTTGTCTAAGTCTATTAATTTGGAGGTTAATTTATGAACAGCAGCAAGAAGATTTTTGCAGGTCTTATGGCTATTTCCATGGTCGCAGGTCTTACAGCTTGTAACAACACAAGCGATGGCGGAGAAGGCGGCGGAGATGCAACCGAAACTACTACCGCAGCTACCACAACAGCTAAGACTGTTGCCGTAAACACAGAAGAACTTAAGGAAGAAGAGGAAGATACTCTTGAAAGCGTTATGGAACAGCTCCAGGACGTTGAGCTTGAAAACAAAACGGTTAAGTGGATGGCTCACTATGACATCAATCCTTCCTCCTCCGGTGCTTCCAAGTCCGTAGGTCTTGAAATGTTTGAAAGAAAATACGGCGGTACGATTGAATGGATTCCTACCACATGGAATACACGTTATGACGACCTTTCCACAAAGGTTCTCGGCGGTGAAGGTGTTGATATCTTCCCCGGCGATGATGTTGCTAACTTCCCTAAGGGTATCATCAGCGGAATGTTCCAGCCTATTGATGGTTACATTGACCTCAATAGCCCTATCTGGCAGAATACAAAGTCTGCTATGGATCTTTACAGCTTCGGCGGCAAGCACTATGAATTCGTTACATATGTAACAGCAGAAGCTCTTGTTATTTATAACAAGTCCACTATTGAAGCACAGGGTCTTGACGATCCGTGGGATCTCTATGAGGCAGGCGAATGGAACTGGGATACATTTAAGCAGATGCTCCTTGATTTCGTTGATGAGGATTCTGATCAATGGGGTCTTGACGGTTTCTGGACAGAAAAGGCTCTTTTCCTCTCTGCCGGTGTTCCTTTCGTTTCTTCCGACGGACAGCACATTGTAAATAACATCAATGATGCTACTGTTGAAAAGGCTATGAATTATCAGTACGACCTCTTTACAAACGGTCTTGTATTCCCCAGAGAGCAGTTTGCCTGGTCTGAACAGCCTGCAATGATGGGCGATGGCAGACAGCTCTTCTACATAGTTGGTTCATGGCACATTGAAGCTGACCCTGCAACATGGGCAACAGAGATCGAGCCGGAGGATCTGGGTATCGTTCCCGTTCCGTCTCCTGCTGATTCTGATCCTTGGCAGGGCGTAAAGCTTAACGGTTATGCTCTTTGTAAGGGTGCTGCCAACCCTCAGGGTGCGGCATTGTTTGCTGAGTGTAACGCTCTTGGTTCAACGGATGAGGCTGCTGTTGCTATTTCCGACAGAAAGGCTATGGACGACTACCAGTGGAGCCAGGAAATCATTGACAAGAACAAGGAGATCAACGAGCTTGCAAGACAGTATCCTGTTATTGACCTTTCTTCCGGCTGCTCTACCGATATCGCTTCCATCACAACAGACGGCGGCGATCAGATAGGTATGAGAGCTGCACTCCACGGCTATGACTGGGCAACAACAAGAGAATCAACCGCTGACGTACTTGATATGCTTGTTCAGGAAGTTGACGATCAGCTCCAGGCTAAGCTTGCTGAATAATTTCGATATAGCTATATTGATATAATAAAAAATTCTCCCCCTTTAGTACAGCTTCAGGGGGAGATTTTATTAACGGAGGGGAAAATGGAATATATACAGGCATTTGACAACAGAATACTTTATTATATATATGAAAATTTTCATAATGCATTTACCGACAGATTTTTTATTGCGGTATCATGGCTTTCAAACGGCGGAGCGATATGGATAGCGGCGGCGGTTCTGATGCTTTTCAGCAGAAAGTGGCGCAGTACGGGTATCATAATGCTTTTGTCACTTGGAATAAGTGCAGTTTTGGGAAATCTTGTGCTTAAGAACATTTTTTGCAGATTAAGACCGTTTGTGGCGGATCCGTCGCTTACGCTGCTTATAGATTTTCCGGGCGGATATTATTCTTTTCCGTCGGGACATTCGGTAGCGTCCGGTTCTGGAGCGGCTGCGGTTATGCTGAAAAACAGAGGTGTTGGGGCGGTTGCTGCGGTATACGCATTGTTGGTTGCATTTTCGAGGGTGTTTCTTGTTGTGCATTATCCTACGGACACGATATGCGGACTGCTGCTCGGGGCGGTTTGCAGTATTGTTATATGGAAGCTGCTTTATCCAAAGGCGGAGCTTTTATCTGAGAAGATAGAAGAAAAGCTGAGCAAGCGCAAGGCGAAGGAATAATTTTAACATTGTACCTGCCGCCTTAGATGCAAGGAACATCTTGCCTAAGTTATACTTTTCCGACAAACTTAAAAGGACTGCCCTTTTAAGGACAGTCCTCGTTTTTATACCTATTGGATTACTTGTTAAGTCTTGCTTCGATCTTGTCAAGCTCCTTGAGGAGAGCTTCAGGAATCCTGCCGCCCTTGTCAGCAATGTCTTCCTTGTAGTATCTGCGCATTTCAGCAATTTCTGCCTTCCAGAGGTCAGTGTCGATCTCAAGGAGCTTGTCCTCGATATCGGAAGTAACCTCGTCCTCAATGCCTGTAAGGTTAATGTCGCCCTTCTTGGGAACATATCCGATAGCAGTTTCAACAGCGTCAACAGTTCCTTCACATCTCTTGATGATCCAGTCAAGGACTCTCATGTTGTCGCCAAAGCCCGGCCAGATAAAGTTGCCGTTCTCGTCCTGTTTAAACCAGTTTACATTGAAGATCTTGGGAGCCTTGTCGCCGAGCTTTTCGCCCATTTCAAGCCAGTGTGCCCAGTAATCGCCTACATTGTAGCCGATAAAAGGCTTCATAGCCATAGGATCGTGACGAAGTACGCCTACCGCACCTGTTGCGGCAGCAGTTGTTTCGGAGGAAACAGCAGAGCCCACATATGTTCCGTGTGTCCAGTCAAATGACTGATATACGAGCGGTGTTGTGGAAGCACGTCTGCCGCCAAAGATGATAGCGGAAACAGGAACACCCTTAGGATTGTTAAATTCGGAAGAAATGCAGGGGCAGTTCTCAGCAGGAGCTGTAAAACGGGAATTGGGGTGAGCAAGCTTCTGAGGCTTTCCGTCATCGCCTGTTACAGATGTGAACTCAACGCCGTTAACCTTTGCGCCCTTCCATTCTGTTGCGTCAACGGGAGGATTCTTGTCAAGACCTTCCCACCATACTGTGTTATCCGCATTATTAAGGGCAACGTTTGTGAAAATAGTATTTTTCTTTGTAGATGCGAGAGCGTTGTGGTTGGACTTATCATTTGTACCGGGAGCAACGCCGAAGAAGCCGTTTTCGGGGTTGATAGCATAAAGTCTGCCGTCGTCGCCGGGCTTCATCCAAGCGATATCGTCGCCAACCGTGAATACTTCATATCCCTGATCCCTATAAACTGCGGGAGGAATAAGCATTGCAAGGTTTGTTTTACCGCATGCAGAGGGGAATGCAGCAGTGATATACTTGATATCGCCATCGGGCTTCTTAACGCCGAGGATAAGCATATGTTCAGCCATCCAGCCTTCGTTCTTGCCCTGATAGGAAGCAATACGGAGAGCAAAGCACTTTTTGCCGAGGAGAACGTTTCCGCCGTATGCGGAGTTGATAGACCAGATAGTGTTGTCCTCAGGGAAGTGAACGATATATCTGTTTTCGGGATCTACATCAGCCTTGGAGTGAAGACCTCTTACAAAATCGTTAGATGTATCGCCGAGATTTTCAAAAGCGGCCTTACCCATTCTTGTCATGATATTCATGTTGAGAACAACGTAAATGGAGTCTGTAAGCTCAACGCCGACTTTAGCGAGAGGAGAGCCGATAGGACCCATGGAATAAGGGATAACGTACATAGTTCTGCCCTTCATAACGCCGTCATAGAGCGGAGTGAGCTTAGCGTACATTTCCTTGGGATCGCACCAGTTATTTGTAGGACCTGCGTCCTCTTTGTTTTTGCAGCAGATAAAAGTTCTGTCCTCAACACGGGCAACGTCGTTTGCACGTGTTCTGTGGTAAAGGCATCCGGGAAGCTTTTCCTGATTGAGTCTGTACATCTTATCCCAGCTGTCGTCAGGGAGAGCACAAACCTCATCGGTAAGAGCGTCGATCTGTTCCTTTGAGCCGTCGATCCAAACGACCTTTTCGGGCTTTGTGAGGGCAATCATTTCGTCGACCCATTTGTTTACGTTAGGGTTCTTTGTAAGTGACATAATTCAACAACTCCTTAATTTTATTTTCTGTAATAAGTTTTTATTCTGCAAAACACAAAATTTCAGCAGAATATATCAATTAATATTATACAAAAACCACGTAAATAAGTCAAGAGTTACAAAAAATTTTTTACTAAATTTCACATTTAGAAAAATTTTGAAGAAAAAATCGGTGCAATGCAGGTTTATTATTTCGGCAAAATCCGCTTAAGTGACTGTTGTAAGGAAAGAACACTGAGCTTTTGACAGCTTTGTTTTTGTTGTTTTGTGGATAATATACAATAATCCAAACCGAAAACTGTTGTTGTAAACGTTGACATAACGTGCATTGTTTGGTATAATATCACCATGAAATTATTTGGCGTGTCTTTTTTGCACGAAAAAATATATTCACGCCGAAAGAACGATAGGTTTGAAAACAAGTTTTCAAACTGAGGGTTTTGTGCTTTTCGGACTGCCGTCCGAAATTTTGCTCCGCAAAATCAACCAAAAACATTGAGAGAGAGAGGAGGACACATGCTTCTGACGAAGCATGGTCATATTATGAGAAATTATAAGAAATATGCCGCTGCGGCTATGGCAGTGATGATGATAGCTTCACTTGCTGCATGCGGAAACACGGGAACTTCGGATGAAACTACTATCACCACAACTACACAGGAAACCGTTCCGATAAATACCGCCGAGCTTTCCGAGGAGGAGGCGGAGCAGGTCGCAGGAGTTGCCGAATTGCTTACGGGCGAGCTTGAAAACAAAACGATCAAGTGGTTCTCCTTCTATGACCCGTTCCACGCAACAACATCGGGCAACACAAAGGCACTGTCCCTTGAACTCTTTGAGGAAAAATACGGCGGCGAGATCGAATATATCCAGACTACATGGTCAAACCGCTTTACCGATCTCTCTACAAAGATAATTGGCGGCGAGGGTATCGACTTTATCGCAGGCGGCGACCTTGACTCATTCCCTAAGGGTGTTACAAACGGTATGTTCCAGCCCGTTGATGATTATATCGACTATGACAGCGAGCTTTGGTCAAATGTAAAGGAGCTTAATGATTACTTTGAGCTTAACGGCAAGCATTATGTTATTGCTACTGCAGCAACAAGCGGACCTGTTGTTTATTATAACAAACAGACTATCGAAGCATATGGTCTTGACGATCCTGCCGAGCTTCTGGAAAACGGAGAATGGACATGGGATACATTCAAACAGATGCTTCTTGATTACTGTGATGTGGACAGCGAGTGCTACGGTCTTGACGGCTGGTTCAACGAACAGCCTCTTATGCTTACGAGCGGCGTACCTTCCGTTGAACTCAAGGACGGCAAGCTTGTACATAACTTCTACGATAAAAATATGGAACGCTCCATGGACTTTATGAAGGAGCTTTATGACAACGGACTTACTGTGGACAAGAATCTTTTTGCATGGCAGACTCATATTGAATATATAGGCGAGGGCAAGGAGCTTTTCTATATAAGCGGTCTTTACGAAATACAGTCGGCATCAGAGCTTTGGTCAAAGACATTCGGCGAGCCGGAGGACGTTATGTTCGTTCCGCTTCCGAAAGATCCCGAGGCTGATGTTTACTATATGCCGGCAGGTCTTGAAGCATATATGCTTTGCAAGAACGCAGGCAATCCCGAGGGTGTTATAAAATTCATGGAATGTGTGCTTGCCGCAAATACGGACGAGCGTACACAGGCTATTGCACGTGACAAGCACATAAACGACTACGGTTGGACGGAAGAAATGCTTGATATGCAGCAGAAGATCACCGAAATGACGGCAGAAAACCCTGTATATGACATTCACGCAGGCTGTCCTACCGATATGTACAACCTTATTGACAGCGGCGAATACGGTATCAGAGCTGCTTTCTACGGCGGCGACTGGGCAACCGTAAGAGAAAGTCTTGTTTCGGCGGTTGAGATTTATATTGATGAGTTCAATGCAGAAGTTGCGGCAATGGAATAACATATAAAAACAAACGGTGCAGATGTGAAAGTCTGCACCGTTTCAGTCTGTCGAAAAAGTCTTTTTCAAACGTCCCACCGGGACGTTTGAAAGACATAATGTTCTCTATTATTGCAGCAAAGGGGAGGCGGTCGTGTTCTGCCTCAAAACAAGCAAGCTTGTTACTCAAAATGCTATCGCATTTTTTCACCCCTTGCTCCGTTTTTGAACGCATTTTGGGGAATTTCGCCGTCTGCGGACGGCGACCAAAGGGCGAGGAGCCCTTTGGAAACCTCGCCAATATTTAAAAAATATTGGATAAAAGGCTGTGAGGGTTTGTGCGTATCGTAAGAAAGCGTGTTGCAAATTTACTTTTCCGACAAGCTGAAACTGTGCAGATGTGAAAGTCTGCACAGTTTATAACTTAGGCAAGATGTCCCCCGCCTCTAAGGCGGCGGGTTCCATATTCAGTTTCAGTTGGGGTTCAATCCCCAACTGAAACTTCATCGCAGCTT
>CASFZT010000049.1 GCA_949299215.1 uncultured Ruminococcus sp. | reverse complement strand
AAGGAGAGCCTTTGCTTCTTCATCGGTTTTTGCTGTTGTGATAATGTTGATATCCATACCACGAACCTTATCAATTTTATCATATTCGATCTCAGGGAAAATAAGCTGTTCCTTGATACCGGTCGAGTAATTTCCTCTGCCGTCAAAAGAGTTGGCGCTGATTCCTCTGAAGTCACGAACACGGGGGAATGCAACGTTGAAAAGTCTGTCGAGGAATTCGTACATCTTTTCACTTCTCAATGTAACCTTAACACCGATGGGCATGCCCTCACGGAGCTTAAAATTAGCAACAGACTTCTTAGCGCGGCAAACAACGGGCTTCTGACCCGTGATAGCTGCGAGGTCTGTCATGATAGCGTCGATTATCTTAGCATTATCCTTTGCTTCACCTGCACCGACATTGATAACCACCTTGTCGATCTTAGGTATCTGCATTACACTTTTGTACTCAAACTTTTTCATTAAAGCAGGAGCTACTGTGCTGACATAAAGTTCTTTTAAATTAGATGCCATATCAATTTAACTCCTTTCCTTAATATGTCTTGCCGCAGTCTGCGTTCTTGCAAACTCTGGATTTAGTGCCGTCAGCCTCAATCTTGTGACCGGTTCTTGTAGGCTTGCCGCACTTAGGGCAAACTACCATTACCTTTGAAGCATAAAGCGGAGCTTCGCACTTTACGATGCCGCCCTTCTGACCCATAGCTCTGGGCTTTACATGCTTTGTAGCGATGTTAAGGCCTTCAACGATTACCTTCTTTTCCTTGGGGGAAACCTCGAGAACCTTACCCTGCTTACCCTTGTCCTTACCGGAAAGGATAACGACAGTGTCGCCGGTTTTTACGTGAAGATTATTCATTACCGGACACCTCCTTACAGTACTTCGGGAGCGAGTGAAAGGATCTTCATATAGTCCTTATCTCTGAGCTCTCTTGCAACAGGTCCGAAAATACGGGTACCTCTTGGGTTCTTGTCTTCCTTGATAATAACAGCAGCATTTTCATCGAATCTGATATAGGTACCGTCCTCACGGCGGAGGCCCTTTGCAGAACGAACGATTACTGCCTTAACAACGTCGCCCTTCTTAACAACGCCGCCTGGTGTTGCTTTCTTAACGGAAGCAACTACAACGTCACCGATATTAGCATATCTTCTGCGTGTGCCGCCGAGAACTCTTATGCACATAAGCTCCTTGGCACCTGTATTATCAGCGACTTTCAAATAAGTCTGCATCTGTATCACAGCGCATTACTCCTTCCCAATTTTACGAAAGCAGCAGCAGGGGGACAAACCTCTGCCGCACTTTCTATAAATTATAATCAACATACATGCAGGGCTTTCAACGCCTCCGCGTGTATCGCCCACTAAGCAATTATTATAGCATAGTTATCCCTTGGTGTCAATAGTCATTTTTTACAAAACCAAGGGATTTTATACACTATATATTACTTAGCCTGCTCAATTACTCTTACAAGTCTCCATCTCTTATCCTTTGAGATAGGACGTGTTTCCATGATCTCTACACGGTCACCGATATTGCAGGTGTTGTTTTCATCATGAGCTTTAAGCTTAATTGTTCTCTTGATGATCTTCTTATAAAGAGGGTGCTGAACGCTGTCTACGATAGCAACAACGATCGTCTTATCCATCTTGTTGGATACTACCTTGCCCACTCTTGTCTTTCTGAGATTTCTTGCTTCAGCCATTTTTACAGCCTCCCTTCACTTACTGCTGCTCAGATGCGGAACGCTCGCGGATAACAGTCTTAACACGAGCAATATCCTTCTTTACAGCCTTCAAACGTGTTGGGTTATCAAGCTGATTTACAGCGAGCTGAAAACGAAGAGCAAAAAGCTCCTTTTTAAGATCAACGAGTTTGTTTTCAAGCTCAAGATTGGTCATTTCTCTGACTTCTGCTGCCTTCATTATTTGCTCGCCTCCTCTGCCTGACGTGTGACGAATTTACACTTAATAGGGAGCTTGTGCATTGCAAGACGCATAGCTTCTCTTGCCTGCTCTTCGGATACTCCCGCAATTTCAAATAATACTCTGCCCGGCTTAACTACCGCTACCCAGTATTCGGGTGAACCCTTACCGGAACCCATTCGAGTTTCAGCAGGCTTCTCTGTGATAGGCTTATCGGGGAAGATCTTGATCCATACCTGACCGCCACGCTTAATGTAACGTGTCATTGCGATACGGGCTGCTTCGATCTGGTTAGAGGTAATCCATGCAGGTTCAAGTGCCTGTAAGCCGAACTCACCGTTTGAAACCGTGTTTCCGCGCATTGCCTTACCTGTAAGTCTGCCTCTTTGTACTCTTCTGTACTTAACTCTCTTTGGAAGAAGCATTACTGGTTACCTCCTTCTTTTCTTGCTTCAGAACGATTTCTGCCGCCTGTACGGGGACGTGAATCGTTGTTGCGGCGGGGTTTTCTCTCAGGCTTTTCAACTGTCTTTGCAGCGTTTACATCGCCCTTAAGAACTTCGCCCTTATAAATCCATACCTTGATTCCAAGTCTGCCATATGTTGTGTGTGCTTCTGCAAAACCGTAATCAATATCTGCACGGATAGTCTGAAGAGGAATTGTTCCCTCGTGATAGCTCTCGGAACGAGCAATTTCTGCACCGCCAAGTCTGCCGCCTACCTTGATCTTGATACCCTTTGCACCAAGCTTCATAGCTCTGCCAATAGCCTGCTTCATAGCTCTTCTGAAAGATACACGGTTCTCAAGCTGAGAAGCGATGCTTTCTGCTACGAGCTGTGAGTTAAGGTCGGGTGTCTTAACTTCAACAATATTTACAGCAACGGACTTGCCGATCATCTTTTCAACATCAAGACGAAGCTTTTCAATCTTTTCGCCGCCTCTGCCGATAACGATACCGGGCTTAGCGCAGTGAACATGAATCCTTACCTTATCTGCAAATCTTTCAATCTCGATCTTAGGTACGCCTGCGTCATAAAGATTTTTCTTGATATAGTTACGAACGTTGTAATCTTCAACAAGAGTATCGCCGAAAGTTGCTTTATTTGCAAACCAGCGGGAATCCCAATCTTTGATTACGCCAACACGCAAACCGTGCGGATTAACTTTCTGTCCCATTTAGTTTACCTCTCTTTCGACTTATTCTTTTTCCTTTACCGCAAGAGTAACGTGTGATGTTCTCTTGAGGATACGGAAAGCTCTGCCCTGTGCTCTAGGCATAATTCTCTTCATTGTAGGTCCGGGGCAAACAAAGCACTCGGAAATGTAAAGATTGGATCTGTCCATTCCGAAATTATTCTCTGCGTTTGCGATTGCGGACTTAAGAAGCTTTTCAAGGTATTCACAGGCAGATTTGGGTGTGTTCTTTAAAATCGCCATAGCTGTTTCAACGTCTTTGCCTCTAATGAGGTCAAGAACGATCTGAACCTTTCTCGGTGCTATGCGAGCATTTTTCAGATATGCTCTTGCTTCCATTCTAAATTCTCCTCTCTACCTAATTATTTACCGTTGTTTGATGTCTTGGAACCCGCATGACCCTTATAAGTTCTTGTGGGTGCAAACTCACCGAGCTTATGACCTACCATATCTTCGGTTACATAAACGGGAACGTGCTTTCTGCCGTCATGTACGGCAAATGTATGACCTACAAAGTCGGGAAAAATCGTTGAAGCTCTGCTCCAGGTCTTGAGAACCTTCTTTTCACCGGCTTCGTTCATTGCAATTACTCTTTTCAAAAGGACTTCCTGTACGTACGGTCCCTTCTTGACACTTCTGCTCATTGGTTTTCCTCCCCTCTTAACAATCAGAGGCAAGATGCAAAGGACAGCAAGCTGCCTTTGACATTCCTCTTTACGATTCCTATGAGTGTATTAATAATTTTTATTGTAATTTTCGAAAACGTATCGGATTATTTACCGTTTCTTCTCTTAACGATAAACTTATCTGTTCTGTTATGAGCTGCTCTTGTTTTATAACCCATAGCAGGCTTGCCCCAAGGTGTAACAGGACCCGGACGTCCGACAGGTGATTTACCTTCACCACCGCCGTGAGGATGGTCGCAGGGGTTCATTACGGAACCGCGTACTGTAGGTCTGATACCCTTATGACGAGTCTTACCTGCTTTACCAACGTTTACATTCTCATGGTCAATATTTGAAACCTGACCGATAGAAGCCATGCAGTTGATCGGAATTTTTCTCATTTCGCCGGAAGGAAGTCTTACGAGTGCGTAAGTGTCCTCTTTACCCATGAGCTGAGCCATATTTCCTGCTGCACGAACAAGCTGTGCGCCCTTGCCGGGATAAAGCTCAATGTTATGAATAAATGTACCTACCGGAATGTTTGCCAGAGCAAGAGCATTGCCCGGCTTGATATCGGAATCAGCGCCTGCACGGATAACATCGCCTACGGAAAGACCGTTAGGAGCAATGATGTATCTCTTTTCGCCGTCCTCGTACTGAACAAGAGCGATGAATGCGCTTCTGTTAGGATCGTACTCAAGAGTAAGAACAGTAGCGTTCATGCCCTGCTTATCTCTCTTGAAGTCGATGATTCTGTATTTTCTTCTGTTGCCGCCGCCTCTGTGACGAACTGTGATACGGCCGTAGCTGTTTCTGCCCGCAGTAGACTTAAGAGGAGCAAGAAGGCTCTTCTCGGGATCTACCTTGGAAAGACAGCTGTAATCCGTAACAGTCATCTGTCTTCTTGACGGCGTCGTAGGCTTGTATGATTTAATAGCCATTTCAGTATTCTCCTTTTATTATTTTTGATGTTTTGCGAAAGCTTTACCTTCCATACTTACTCACTGTACGGGAATATCCCGGTACCAAGGAGTAAAAGCCGTAAATGACTTTACATCATGCCATCGAAGAATTCGATGGTCTTAGAATCGGGTGCAAGAGTAACGATAGCCTTTTTCCAGGAAGCTGTGTAGCCGGAGTGGTAACCCATTCTCTTGGCACGGCCTCTTACGTGCATTGTGTTCACCTTTGCAACCTTAACGCCGAAAAGCTCCTCAACTGCCTTAGCAATTTCAATCTTATTGGCTTTCTTTGCAACCTTAAAGGTGTACTTGCCTTCCTGAAGACCTGCCATGCTTCTTTCTGTGATGATAGGCTTCAAAACGATGTCCTGTGCCAGCATTATGCGTACACCTCCTCAATTTTAGCAACCGCATCCTTTACAACGATGAACTTTTCATAGTTGAGGATGTCGTATACGTTAATAGTGTTTACAAGAGCAGTCTTAACACCGGGGATGTTAGCTGCGCTCTTGATAACAAAGCTGTCAGCCTCAGGCATAACGATAAGAGCTTTCTTGCCCTCTGCCTCAATAGCCTTGAGCATATTTACCATGGTCTTTGTCTTGTACTCGTCCATCTTGATGGAATCGAGAACGATCATGTTATTATCCTGAACCTTTACGGACAAAGCAGACTTCATAGCAAGTCTTTTAAGCTTCTTATTTACAGTAAAGCGGTAGGATCTGGGCTTAGGTCCGAGTGCGATACCGCCGTGTGTCCACTGAGGAGCACGAGTAGAGCCCTGTCTTGCGTGGCCTGTACCCTTCTGTCTCCAGGGCTTTCTTCCGCCGCCCTTTACCTCTGTACGAGTGAGAGTGGACTGTGTACCCTGGCGCTGATTTGCAAGGTAGTTAACTACCATAGTGTGCATAGCAGCAGTGTTGGGAGTGATGCCGAAAACAGCGTCTGACAGCTCAATGTCGGAAACCTCTTTACCTGTCATATCGAGAACTTTCAAATTAGGCATTACTGCTTCCTCCTTCCATTAAGCCTTTTTCTTTACGCAATCGCAGATGGTAACGATGCCGTTCTTAGGACCGGGAATAGCACCCTTGATTGCAATAAGATTATTTTCTGCGTCAATCTTAACAATTTCAAGATTCTGGACTGTAACCTTTTCAGCACCCATGTGACCCGGGAGCTTCTTGCCCTTGTAGATACGGGAAGGCGAAGAACAAGCACCCATGGAACCCGCATGTCTGTGAACAGGACCGGAACCGTGAGTTTCCTTAAGTCTTGAATTGTTATTTTTCTTAATAGTACCCTGGAAACCCTTACCCTTTGAAGTACCGGATACATCAACGATATCTCCGACTGCAAAAGTGTCAGCCTTCACAATAGTACCGACCTCAACAGAATCTGCGTTGTCAAGTCTGAACTCCTTAAGAGTACGCTTAACAGCCACGTCAGCCTTTGCAAAGTGTCCCTTCATGGGCTTGTTTGCAAGCTTTTCCCTGAGATCGCCATAGCCGAGCTGCAATGCGCTGTAACCGTCGTTTTCAACGGTCTTCTTCTGTACGACAACGCAAGGGCCGGCTTCTACAACCGTCAAGGGGATAACCTTGTTGGTTGCCTCGTCGAAAATCTGTGTCATACCGATTTTCTTGCCGATAATTGCCTTAGTCATTATTTTTCCTCCTTTGGTTATTGGTTGTGTTTCCACAACTTGACCTGCGGGTAAACATTTTTGGGAAATCGAATTACTTGATTTCCATTACAACGTCAACGCCGGCAGGAAGTTCAAGGCTCTGAAGAGCTTCTGTTGTCTTAGCTGTAGGTCTGATAACATCGATAAGTCTTTTGTGAGTTCTGAGTTCAAACTGCTCACGGCTGTCCTTATACTTATGAACAGCACGGAGGATAGTGATAACCTCTCTGTCCGTAGGGAGCGGGATAGGACCCGAAACTCTTGCGCCGCTGCGCTTTACAGCCTCAACGATCTTAGCTGCTGCAGCATCGACCACCGCATGATCGAAGCCTTTGATTCTGATTCTCATTTTTTCATTGACTGCCACTTAGAATCGCCTCCTTGAAATTTTTGAATGTATAATGCTTTTGGGGACGAAAAAACGGAAATATCTATCCATTTTTGCATTTGCCGCAAGCGCAAACGCATTGCAATATTCTCAACGCTGCCGTGTGTATCGCAGACACTTCATAAAAATAACCCGAAAAACGAGCTGTTTTCCGAGGTCAACAAATACGCACAAGCTTACCTTCCGGCACAGGTATCCCTTAGCCGATGGTTTAAGCACACACAGTGCAGATATTGCAGCCGCCCGGTTTAAAATCGGACATACTCCATGAAAATTCCCCGGCAAACCGCCGGCAACCTTTCACTTCAACGCATATCAATGTTGCAGTCACGCAAGATGTATTATAACATACCTGCGGTCCGATTGCAAGGGCTTTTAAAAATTTTTGCCCCATTTGCCATAAAACTTTCAAGCATTTTGTCCTTGAATTTTAGGCGTTTTGTACAAACACGTCCTGAACCACGCATATTTCGTGGATTTTAAGGAAAAATAATCCCTTTTCATATGACACAGCGGCAAAACGAAAGCCGTAATGCCGCTTATTTCACTTATTCACTTACAAACGGATTTGCAATTTCGGTGAGCGCATTTTCTTCAACTATCGAAATGTCATAGTTTGCGATAACGCCGTCCGCAACATTGTACTGACGGAAATATATAAATCCACCGTTTGCGTCAAAAGCATAGGACGTGGCAAATTCCGTGACCTCCACGCCGAGCGCTTCACTTATCTTTTCGGTATCATAAGTATAATAGTAAAGCGTGTTTCCGTTATCGTCCGAACCCGTTTCAGATGAAGAAATATAATTGTTTATATAGAAAAGAAGCTGCGCATCGGAATAAGGGTGCGGTTCCTTTTCGGTATAAGCCTGATATTCCGGACTGCTTTCGTCCAGTATCTCAAAGCTTTCAGGAGAACCTCGGTAAAAGCTCTTTCCATCGCTATACTCGGCATAATAGGCTCCGTTCTGCTCAATCTCATACAAAAACGTCTGCGTACCGTCCTCATTATACATAAATGAAAAAACCTGCTCAAGAATATTCGTTTCCGCATTCATAATGAGGTATCTGCCGCTGCGGTACTCCTTGGCAGCCTCACGCAAAGCCTCGACCTGTTCCTTTCCGGCTATATCCTTATTTTCAACACAGCCCGAAAGTCCGAAACACATACATATTGTTAATAGTATAGGCAGAAATCTTTTCATATCCTTTAATACGCCTTTCCCCAGTAAACCATTGTCTTTGCAGGCTTGCCGCAGCATACGCACTTGTCGGAAATCTGCTCCTGCTCAAACGGGATACATCTTGAACCAACGCCGGTAACTTCCTTTACCTTATCCTCACAAGCCTCATCTCCGCACCACATAGCCTTGACAAAGCCGTCGCCGTTCTTTTCAAGAGCCGCAGTTATCTCGTCCATGGTCACGCAGGAATATGTTCTTCTTTCACGGTTTTCAAGAGCCGCCTTAAACATACCATCATGTACCTCGGCGAGCTTGTCCTGAACGGCCTTTACAAATGTTTCAAGCATATTTTCGAGAGATACTTCCGTCTTTTCCCTGTTATGACGTGTTACGAGGACACATCTGTTATTTTCGATATCCTTAGGACCTATCTCAACTCTTACGGGAACGCCTTTCATTTCGTATTCCGCAAATTTCCAGCCGGGCGACTGTTCGGAATCGTCCACTTTTACTCTCACACCGCAGGCTTTAAGCTTAGCGGCAAGCTCGTTTGCCTTATCAAGAACACCTTCCTTGAACTGCTGGACAGGAATGATAACGACCTGTACCGGAGCGACCGCAGGCGGAAGAACAAGACCGTTGTCGTCGCCGTGCGTCATGATAACGGCACCTATAAGACGTGTTGTAACGCCCCATGACGTCTGATGCGGATAAACCTTTTTGTTATCCTTATCGGTATACATTATATCAAAAGCCTTTGCAAAGCCGTCGCCGAAATAATGAGAAGTGCCTGCCTGAAGAGCCTTTCCGTCATGCATAAGAGCCTCAATGGCATAGGTAGCCTCTGCGCCCGCAAATTTATCGCTGTCGGTTTTTCTGCCTTTTACAACAGGCATTGCAAGAGCATCCTCGCAAAACTTTGCATATACATTAAGCATACGCTCCGTTTCCTCAATTGCCTCTTCCGCAGTTGCATGAATAGTGTGACCCTCCTGCCAGAGAAATTCTCTTGAACGCAAGAACGGACGTGTAGTTTTTTCCCATCTTACAACAGAAACCCACTGATTGTAAAGCTTAGGCAGGTCACGGTAAGAATGAACAATATTTGCATAATGCTCGCAGAAAAGAGTTTCGGATGTAGGACGAACGCAAAGTCTGTCCTCCAGCTTTTCGCTTCCGCCGTGAGTTACCCAGGCAACCTCGGGAGCAAAGCCTTCAACGTGATCCTTTTCCTTCTGGAGCAGGCTTTCCGGGATAAACATAGGCATACATACATTTTCATGTCCCAATTCCTTAAACATACCGTCAAGGATCTTCTGAATATTTTCCCAGATAGCATAGCCGTAAGGACGAATTACCATACAGCCCTTAACGGAGGTATACTCAACAAGCTCTGCCTTTTTGCAGATATCGGTATACCATTTCGCAAAATCCTCGTCCATAGAGGTAATTGCATCGACCATTTTTTTGTTATCCTTAGCCATAAAAATCAATTCCTTTTCTTTATTCAATAAGGGGCTTGCCCCGTCAGGCATCGGTATTTTTTTCGTCATCTCCGCCGTCTGCCTTAACATTATCGTCACCGTCCGCATTGACATTACCGCCGTTTTCCGCATTATCGGCGTCATCCGCCACGGAAGGAACACCCTCATAGATATCATACACGGTATATTTACCGTCTTTTTCGCCGTCTGCGTCCGGTACAGAGCTTTCACCTGTATTTATGTTGAGTTTCCCGAGCAGCTTATCGACAAGCTTTGCGGCATAGGGCGTACCCACAGCAATAAGCCATATAAGCAGAAGAATGCCTATCATAGCGCCGCCGAATTTGAGCATAAGCCAAAAGGTTTCCTGATTAAATCCCATATTAACTCTCCTAAATCTCCGAACGGAATATTTCCCTTTGCCACTTAAGGCAATTATAACATATCGCCCTTGTGTTTACAACCATAATTTATAAAAAAGTACGCAAATTGCGTACTTTTATTTATGCTTCTTCCTTAGATACTTTGTCAAATTCTTCTAAGATTGCAGCACGTATTCTTTCTCTTGTCTCAGTATCAAGTGGATGAACAATGTCTTTATACTCACCATCTGGAGTTTTTCTGCTAGGCATTGCAATAAAGAAACCTTGACTACCCTCGATAACTTTGATGTCATGAACAACAAAGCATTCATCGATTGTGATTGAAGCAACTGCTTTGAGTTTGCTGTCATCCTTTTTTACTACTCTTACGCGTACATCTGAAATTTTCATCAAGTCCATATACCTTCCCTTTAAATATTTGCCTAATTATTTAAGCTACCATTATTATACAATTTTTCTATACTATAAGGCAACTAAAATACAATTATTTTATAATTTTTCATATAATTAAATTTTCGACAAAATATTACATATTTAAATATTTTTGGCAATATATATTTCTTGTTCATATAATTACAATATGGAAAATATTTTAAAGTTCAATAAATACCATTTTGTTGGTATTGGTGGTATAAGTATGAGTGCATTAGCGCTTTTGTTACATAAAATGGGTAAAATTGTTTCTGGAAGTGACGTTAAGTGTACTAAATTGCAAGAATTGAAAAAAAATGGGATTAAACCGTTCGTTGGATCTGATAAAAAACACATTAAAGATTGCGATATTGTTATTTATAATTACGCAGTGCAAAATAATAATCCCGAAATAGA